>VBOZ01000014.1:91677-118956 GCA_005893305.1 Candidatus Eisenbacteria bacterium
CAGGATGTTCTCGGGCTTGAGATCGCGGTGCACGAGACCGGCCGCGTGCGCGACCTGGAGCGCCTTGGTCGCCTGGCGCAGCATCCGGAGCGTCTCCTGGGGAGACCGGGGCTTGCTGCGCCCCCACTCGCGGAGCGTCTGCCCATCGACGAGCTCCATGGCCACGTAGAGCGTGCCCTCGGACTCGCCGACATCATGGACGACGACGATGTTGGGATGGTTGAGGGCCGAGGCGGCGCGCGCCTCGTGGAGCAGGCGCTCCCGGCGCCCGCGGTCGTGCGTGAATTCGGGCGGAAGAACCTTGATCGCGAGGCGCCGGCCCAGAATCGGGTCCTCGGCGAGGAAAACACGACCCATCCCGCCCTGCCCGATCGGCTCCAAAATCCGGTACCTACCCAGCGAAGTCCCGATCATTCCGCGAGGATAGCACCACCGGGGGGCGGTGCGCCGCGTGACGGTCGCACCTCCGAGTCGCCGCCCCGGGCGGCACCAGTTGACCGGGCGCGATGCGCGGTGCTAGCTTCCGGAGCTTGAAGCGGGCGGTCCGGCCGGACGGAAGGGGCCGGACCCTAGAGAACTCCTCCTAGTCGCACTCCAAGTCTGCCTAGGAGCAGATACTCGTCGGTAAACCGGCAACGAGTGTTCTCAGGCTCACGAATTTCTCGGCCATTCCGGCCGCTCCCCATCGTTTTGCCTCCTCCGACCCTCGTGCGATCCCCGGCGCCGGCTCCACCGCGGCGAGCCGAGCCCCACCTCCACTCCCCTTGAGTCCCTAGACCTACGCTCCGGTAGGTTCCCGCGCGAACGATCGAGTCCCCAGGAGGCACAATGTCCAGAAAATCACTCGTTCTACTAGCCGTCCTCGCGATCGCCATTCTTCTCGCAGCCCCGATCGCCCTTGCGGGCGAGCCCGACGTCGGACAAACGAGCGCGGGCGAGCCCGATGCCGGATCGACCGCCGCCGGCGAGCCGGACGCGGGCAACGGCCGCTGGTTGACTCCCGACAACGGGCGGGCGTCGATCGCCGGTGAAGCGCTTTATCGATGCGGCACGGATGAGAGTGGGCCCAAGGTCAGAATCGCGAAGGCCCAGGTCGATCGCTGGCTGGCGCAGAACATGATCGTCGCGGGCGGGCAAATTCCCGTCTACTTCCACGTCATCTACTGGGGCTCCGAGGGCAACGTGCCCGAGTCGCAGCTCGACGCCCAGATCCAGGTCCTGAACCGCAACTACGCCGGCAAGGACTACAACGGCGTCACGGTTCCCGGCGCGGCCGCCACGGGATACACGTTCACCAAGGCGGGCGTGAGCCGAACGAGCAACCGGAAGTGGTTCACGATGACGCCGGGCGCCCGGAGCGAGAGCCAGGCAAAGGCCGCCCTCTCGATCAACCCCGCGGGCACGCTCAACATCTACATCTGCAAGCCGGGTCAGAACCTCCTCGGATGGGCGGTCTTCCCTTGGACGGCTCAAGCCGGCACGAACCAGGACGGGGTCGTGATCCACTACGGCTCGCTGCCCGGCGGCTACCTCTCGCCGTATAACCTGGGCGGGACCGCGTCGCACGAGATCGGCCACTACCTCGGGCTCTACCACACGTTCCAGGGCGGCTGCGACACCGGCACCTGCAGCGCCACGGGCGATCTCGTCTGTGATACGCCGGCGGAGGCGACGGCCACGTCGGGCTGCCCGGGCGGCAAGGATACGTGCCCCGCGACGGGTGTCGACCCGATCCAGAACTACATGGATTACTCGACCGACATCTGCTACTCGAACTTTACGACGGGCCAGGACACCCGGATGAACCAGATCGTGACCGGATACCGTGCCTGGATCGGCGGGACGCCGATCGTGCAGAATCCCAACCAGGCAAGGGGGCTCCAGGGCGAGGCGCTCGTCGCCTTCCGGGCGAATCCCAATCCGTTCAATCCACGCACGAAGATCGAGTTCGGCCTCCAGCGCGAGGGCCGCGCTTCGGTCCGGATCTTCGATATCCAGGGCCGCCTCGTTGTGACGGTGGTGGACCGCTACCTGTCCGCGGGCAATCACTCGTACGACTTCGACGGCGGCAGGCTGGCCAGCGGGGTCTACTTGATGAAGCTCCAGGCGCAGGGACAAGCCGACATGGTGAGAATGCTCACGCTGTTGAAGTAGACTCGGCCCCGATCGGGGCTCGAGGGACTGCAAAGGGGGCCGGTCGCGTGACCGGCCCCCTGCCAGTCTCGTCCAGGCCCGTACTCTCCGACGCAATCCCAGAAAGGGCATCGTCAATGAAGGAACCGATCGTGACGCGGGAGGGGCGACGAATTCGCCTCAAGCACATCGACCCCGACGACGATGCCGGCCTGGGCAACAAGGCGAAGGCTCTGGAGCGCCTCTCGGAGGATTTGGATCGCCTCCGCAAACTCCAGCACCTCCTCTACGCCGACAATCGATACGCGCTCCTGGTGGTGATCCAGGCCATGGACACCGGCGGCAAGGACGGCACGATCCGCCACGTCATGAGCGGGCTCAACCCGGTCGGGTGCGTCGTGACGTCGTTCAAGGTCCCCACGCCCGACGAGCGCCAACACGACTACCTGTGGCGGATCCATCGGGCGGTCCCGCCAAAAGGCGTGGTCGGCGTCTTCAACCGCTCGCACTACGAGGACGTGCTCGTCACGCGCGTCCACAAGCTCATCGAGAAAAAGACGTGGGAGCGCCGCTACCGCGAGATCAACGATTTCGAGCGGACGCTCAGCCAGAACGGCGTCGAGATCCTCAAGCTCTTCCTCCACATCAGCAAGTCGGAGCAGGCGAAGAGGCTTCGCGCGCGCATCGAGGACAAGGCGAAGAACTGGAAGTTCTCGGAGGCGGACATCGTCGAGCGGCGGCTATGGAGCGACTACCAGGAGGCGTACGAGGACGCGATCAACGAGTGCACGACGTCGTGGGCGCCGTGGCACATCGTCCCCGCGAACAAGAAATGGGCGCGCGACTGCATCGTCGCGCGCGCCATGGTGGATCGGCTGGGATCGCTGAACTTGCGCTATCCGAAGCCGGCCGTGGATCTCTCGAAGACCGTGATCCGCTAGCGGGAGCCGGCACCCTCGGCGGAGGAAGAGCCCGTCTTCGTTTCGCCGGAGGCCTTCTTCGCCGCCTCGTCGATCTTTTCTGCCAGCTCGTCGGCCTCTTTCGAATCGTTGGCGCGCAGCCACGCGAGCTCGATCTTCGCCTTTTCCAGATTGCCGCTCTGGAGGTAGGCCTCGCCGAGATACTCGTGCGCCTCATCGTAGTCGGGCTTGATCGAGAGACACTTTTCGTACGCTGAGAAGGCCCGCTTGAGGTCGCCGAGATTGCGGGAGCAGTAGCCGAGCATGTTCCACGCTTGGTAGTAGGTGGGATCCCGCTCCACGGCGGATTCGAACTTCTTGATCGCCTTCCCGAACTTCTTCTTTGCGTCGCCGGCCTTCCCGTCCTTCTTGAGCTTCTTCGCCTCCTGCGCCTCGTCGTAGCCCTTGGCGTAGAACTGTTCCAGCTCGGCGCGGGCAGCCTTCGCCTTCGTGGAATCGGGCGGCTGATTCTGATCCGCCGGGGGCATCTCGCTCTGAGGCTGGGCCTCGTGGGGCGGCGGGGACGGCGCCGAGCCCGACGCGAAGGCCGTGGCGACGATCAGGGTCAAGGCGAATGCGGCGCCGAGCGTGGCGCGGAACAGGCGGGACATGACGAGCGTAAATCGATCTGCAGGCATCGGCGGCTCCTTCTGGGCGCGGACGAGCGGCGGCACGAGCCTCCGGCTCCGGCGCGTGCGGTCGCGTTCACATCTGACGTCGATGCTACCAGATCGGTAATGCTTCCGGTATGCTGCGGCCCGATGGGCGCCAACCGGCGGTTCCCGCTCGTCTTCACCCTGGCTTCGCTCGTCGCGCTGGGGGCGCTCCTGACGCGCCCCGCGCTCGCGGCCGACTCCACCGTCGATCCGGTCGTTCCCGTTCTCCTCAGCCTTTCGATCGTCCTCGGCGCGGCGAAGGTGGCCGGCTGGCTCTCGACGCGCCTGGGGCAACCCGCGGTGCTCGGCGAGCTGATCGCCGGGATCGTCGTCGGCAATCTCTGGATCGTCGGATTCTACGACCTGGATTGGATGCGGGACGATCCGACCCTTTCCGTCCTCGCCGAGCTGGGCATCATCGTGCTTCTGTTCGAGGTGGGTCTCGAGTCGACCGTGGATCGGATGCGGCGCGTCGGCGCGTCCGCGTTTCTCGTGGCCCTGATCGGGGTGATCACGCCCTTCGCGCTGGGATGGGCCGCCGGTGCGTGGCTGCTGCCGGGCTCCTCGCCGTACGTCCACGCGTTCCTGGGGGCCGTCCTGACCGCGACCAGCGTCGGGATCACGGCGCGGGTGCTCAAGGATCTCGACGCCACCCGGAGCATCGAGGCGCAGATCATCCTCGGGGCCGCGGTGATCGACGACGTGCTGGGCCTCGTCATCCTCGCGGTGGTGAGCGGCGTCATCATCGCGGCGGATCAAGGAGGACAGGGCATCTCGCTCGTCGAGATCGCGGGAATCTCGGCCAAGGCCCTCGGATTTCTGGGGGCGTCCATGCTCCTCGGCCTGCTTCTCTCCCGGCGGCTCTTCCGGATCGCCGCGCGGGTGCGCATCCGGGGAATCCTGCTCACGAGCGCGCTCATCTTCTGCTTTCTCTTCTCCTATTTGGCCGCGCTCGCCGACCTGGCGCCGGTCGTGGGCGCGTTCGCGGCCGGCCTTCTCCTCGAGCCGTCCCATTTCGACAGGTTCGACGAGAGACGGGAGCATAGTCTGGAGTCGCTCCTCCATCCGATCTCGACCTTCCTGGTTCCGGTCTTCTTCGTCCTCACCGGCCTCCGGGTGGATCTGCGAACGTTGGGTGAGCCGGGCGTCCTGGGCCTCGCCGCCGTCCTGACGGCGGCCGCGTGGATCGGCAAGCAGGCCTGCTCGCTCGGCATTCTCCAGAGGGGCGTGGACCGGCTGACGGTGGGGCTCGGGATGGTGCCCCGCGGCGAGGTGGGCCTCATCTTCGCGAACATCGGGGCGACGATGACGATCGGCGGCGAGCGGGTCATCACGCCCGCGACCTACGCGGCGGTCGTGATCATGGTGATCGCCACGACCCTGGTCACGCCTCCCGCGCTCCAGTGGAGCCTGGGGCGAAAGCGGAGCCCCACGCCCGTTACGTAGCGCGCGGGCGGCCCGGAGCGGAATCGTGGTCCTAGGATTTCGGAGCGGGCGCCTGTTTCCCTAAGAGAGCGTCGCGCACGTGGGACCGCAAGGGTCGCCCGAGCGCGGAAGCGAGAAGATCGGACGCGGCGGAAACGCGCTCCAGGTCGAGGGCGATCGATGCGCCGGAGCGGGTGAGAGCCCAGGCGAGGTCCTCGGTCGCGACGTTCCCGGAGGCGCCCGGGGCGAACGGACAGCCGCCCACGCCTCCCGCGGAGGCGTCGAAGATCGAGATTCCCCGCTCGTAGGCCGCCAACGCGTTCGCCACGGCGGTCCCGTAGGTGTCGTGGAAGTGCATCGCGATCCGGTCCTGGGCCAGCGCGTCGAGCAGAAGGTCGAGAAGGTCGTGAACTTCCCCGGGGACGGCCTTCCCGATCGTGTCGCCGATCGAGATCTCGTCGACGCCGACATCGAGGAGCCGCTTCACGACGTCCACGACCGCGGGCGGCTCGATCTTCCCCTCGTACGGGCACCAGAAGGCGGTCGACACGTACCCGCGCGCGAGGAGCCCCGTCGCCTGGGCGCGGGGCACGACGGTCCGGAATCGCTCGATCGATTCCGCGATCCCGGCGTTGATGTTCTTCCGATTGAACGTCTCCGACGCCGCGGTGAAGACCGCGATCTTCCCGACGCGGGCCTCCAGCGCGCGATCCAATCCCTCGTTGTTCGGCACGAGCGCCGAGTAGGTGACGCCCTCCCGCCTCCGGATGCGCCGGAAGACCTCCTCGGCGTCGGCGAGCTGCGGGATCCATTTCGGCGACACGAAGGCGCTCACCTCGATCTCGTCGTAGCCCGCCTCCGAGAGCGCGTCCACGAAGGCCACCTTCGTGTCGGTGGGGATCTGCGTCTTCTCGTTCTGGAGCCCGTCGCGCGGCCCCACCTCCACGATTCGCGTGTTCATGCCGATGGGCCTCCCGCCGGCGCTCCGCCGGTCGACGCGCCGGGCCGGAGCTTCACCAGGAGTTGCCCCAGCTCGACGCGATCCCCCTGCGCGCACAGGACCTCGGCGATCGCGCCGTCCTCGGGCGCGGTGAGCCGGAACTCCATCTTCATCGCCTCGATCGTCAACAGGAGATCGCCCTCGCGCACCGCCTCACCGGCCCTGGCCGCGACCGCGACCACCCTGCCGGTCATCGGCGCCCGGATCTCGTCGGTCGTCGGCGCGCCGTCCAGGGCCGCAGCGTCGCGGGGAACGCGCTCGAGGAGATAGGCCCGGCCCTCGAGCGCGACCCACACGCCGCGGGGCGTCGCGACCGCGCCGCAGCGGGCGATCCGATCGCCGCTCCGGATCTCGACCCAATCGTCGACGCGTCGGACCTCGGCCTCGATCCGTCGCCCTCCGCGCGTGAGCACCGCGTGCGAGCCGCGAAGCTCGATCTCGGCCTCGACCGCCCTGCCCTCCCAGCGAAGCGCCAGGCGGCTCAAGCCCGCGCCCCCGCCGGCGACCGCCCCCAGCCGCCGAGCGCATGCCACGGCGAGTACCGATCGGCGTCCTCGCGCTCCCCTTCCCGCGCGGCGCGGCGCGAGGCCAGCGCGACGGCCGCGGCGAGGATCGCTTCGTCCGGGATCGACTCGGGCGCGGGCCACTCGCGCGACTCGATGGTGCCGGTGTAGGTCTCCCCGCTCCGGAACGCGCCGTCTTCCAGGAGGTCGATCAGGAACGACTGGTTCGTGGTCACGCCCAGAAGGGTAACCCGTTTGAGCGCCGCGACGAGCCGCGCGCGGGCCTCCTCGCGGTCTCGGCCGTGGGCGATCACCTTCGCGAGGAGCGAGTCGTAGTGGACATGGACAGTGCCGCCCTGGCCGATGCCGGCGTCGATCCGCACGCCGTCGCCGGCGGGCCACTCGAGGAGCAGCACCTTCCCGGTCTGCGGCAGAAATCCGGAATACGGGTTCTCGGCGTTGAGCCGCGCCTCGATGGCGTGCCCGGCGGGGCGAGGCAGCCGGGGAAGGCCCCCTCCCGCCGCGATCTCGATCTGCGCACGCACCAGGTCGAGGCCCAGGCGGGCTTCCGTGACCGGGTGCTCGACCTGGAGCCGCGCGTTCACCTCGAGAAAGTAAAACGAGCCGTCCGGGCCGAGGAGAAACTCGACCGTCCCCGCCCCCGAGTATTTCGCGTCGCGCGCCAGCGCCACCGCGGCCCGCTCCATCGCTTCGCGCGTCTTGGCGTTGACCGCGGTGGAGGGCGACTCCTCGATTATCTTCTGGTAGCGGCGCTGAAGGCTGCATTCGCGCTCGCCCAGCGCGATCGCATCGTTTCCGTCCGCGAGAATCTGCACCTCGACGTGGCGGGCCGGATCGATCCGCTTTTCGAGGAAGAGCCGGGCATCCCCGAACGCGGTCTCCGACTCGCGACGGGCCCCCTCGAAGGCCGCCGTGAGCTCCTCGGCGCTCGACGCGGAGCGCATCCCCCGCCCGCCGCCCCCGCCCACGGCCTTGAGGAGGACCGGGTAGCCGATCCGCTCCGCCTCGGCGCGCGCGCGCTCCGCGGTGGCGACGCCCTCGACGCCGGGGACGACCGGAATCCCGAGGCGGATCGCGGTCCGGCGGGCCGACGCCTTGTCTCCCAGACGTTCCATGCTCTCGGGCGACGGGCCGATGAAGACGATCCCCGCCTCGCGGCATTCGCGCGCGAAAGCGGCCCGCTCCGAGAGAAAGCCGTAGCCCGGATGGATCGCGTCGGCGCCGACGCCTCTAGCGGCTTCCACAATGCGCGGCGCGTTCAGATAGCTCCCAGCCGCCGCGGCGGGCCCGATCATCACGCTCTCGTCCGCCGAGCGCGCATGGAGCGAGCCCCGGTCCGCCTCCGAGGTGACGGCCACGGATGGGATCGCCATCTCGCGGAGCGTCCGGAAAATCCGCACGGCGATCTCCCCGCGGTTCGCGACCAGGACCTTTCGAAACGGGGCGCGGGATGCGGCGAGGTCGGAGAGGGCGGCCGTCACGAGCGGGCTCACCGCTTCCAGGCGGGGCGGCGCTTCTCGAGGAAGGCGCCGAGCCCTTCCTGTCCCTCGGGAGACGTCCGAAGCGCGGCGATCGTGCGCACCGCGTTCGCGATCGCGTCGTCACGCCGGAGCGCGAGCCCCTCCCGAATCAATCGCTTCGCCGCGGCCACCGCGCGCGGGCCGTTTCCCGAGATCGCGTCGATCATTCGCCCCACCGCGGCGTCCAGTGCGTCGCCCGGGACGACCTCATGCACCAGCCCGATCGACTTCGCCTCGGCGGACTTGAAGATCTCCCCGGTCAGAAAATAGCGGCGCGATCCCGAGGCGCCGATCCTCGGAAGCACGAAGGTCGAGATGACCGCGGGGGCGATCCCCAGCCGCACCTCGGTGAACCCGAAGTCCGCGGCATCGGCGGCCACCACGATGTCGCAGCACGAGATCAGGCCCATGCCGCCGCCGAGGCAAGTGCCGTTCACGCGCGCCACCGTCGGAATCGGCAGCTCGTCCAGGGCACGGAGCATCGAGGCGAAGCGCCCGGCGTCCGCCTCGTTCTCCTCGCGGGAGAACCGCGCGCTCCGCCGCATCCAGTTCATGTCGGCGCCCGCGCAAAACGCCGTCCCTTCGCCGGTCAAGACGAGGGCCCGGGGCGCCTGGTCCGGGTCGGTCTGGAAGGAGCCGGCGATCCCGCCGAGCGCTTGGGTGAGCTCGGCGATCAGGGCCTCGTCGAAGGCGTTTCGAACCTCCGGCCGGGCGAGCGTGATCCGCGCGACGGGCCCGTCCGACTCGAGGCGAAGGTGGGAGTACGCGCTCAACGGCTACATCCGGTAGACGGGCGCGGGCCCGCGGGTGACAGGAGCGTTGAGGGCCGCCGAGAGCGCGAGCGCGACGGCCGCGCGCGTGTCCACGGGATCGATGATCCCGTCGTCCCAGAGCTGCGCGGTCGCGAAGTAGGGACTCCCCTCGCGCTCGTACTTCTCGAGCACCGGCCCGGCGATGGCCGACTCCTCCGCCTTGGAGAGCGTCTTCCCCTCCCGCGCGAGCTGGTCGCGCTTCACCTGGACGAGGACCGACGCCGCCTGCTCCGCCCCCATCACCGAGATGCGCGAGTTGGGCCATGTGAAGAGGAAACGCGGGCGGTAGCCGCGTCCGCACATGGCGTAATTCCCCGCCCCGTGGGAGGCCCCTACGATCAGGGTGAGCCGCGGCACCTCGGCGGTGGCGACCGCCTGGACCATCTTGGCGCCGTCCTTCGCGATGCCGCCCGCCTCGTAGCGCTTCCCGACCATGAACCCCGTGATGTTCTGCAAGAACAGGAGGGGGATTCGCCGCTGGGCGCAGAGCTCGACGAAGTGGGCCCCTTTGAGCGCGCTCTCGGAAAAGAGAACCCCGTTGTTCGCGACGATGCCCACCGGGTATCCCATCCAGCGCGCGAAGCCGGTGACGAGCGTCGTGCCGTAGTTGGCCTTGAACTCGTGGAAGCGGCTCCCGTCGATCAGCCTTGCGAGAAGCTCGCGCACGTCGTACGGCTGCTTCGTATCCGTCGGAAGCACGCCGTAGATCTCCTCGGCTGGATAGAGCGGGTCCTGAGGCTCCGCCAGATCGAGATCGACGCGCTTCACGGTCCCCAGCCGCTCCACGATGTCGCGGACCGTGTGGAGCGCCTCTTCCTCGTTCGCCGCCATGTGGTCGGTGACGCCGCTCACGCGCGAGTGGACCTCCGCGCCGCCCAGCTCCTCCGCTGAGACTTCCTCGCCGGTCGCCGCCTTCACGAGCGGCGGCCCGGCGAGGTAGATCGTACCCGTCCCTCGAACGATCACGTTCTCGTCGGACATCGCCGGAACATAGGCGCCGCCCGCGGTGCACATGCCGAGCACGGCGGCGACTTGCGGAATCCCTTGGGCGGACATGATCGCCTGGTTGTAGAAGATCCGGCCGAAATGCTCCTTGTCGGGAAACACCTCGGCCTGGAGCGGAAGGAAGACGCCGCCCGAGTCGACCAGGTAGACCGCGGGCATCCTGTTCTCGAGCGCGATCTCCTGCGCGCGGATGTGCTTCTTGATCGTGGGGGGGTAGTAGGTCCCGCCCTTCACCGTGGCGTCGTTCGCGACGATCACGCACTCGCGCCCGGAGATCACGCCCACGCCGGTCACGATCCCCGCGGATGGGACCTCGTTATCGTAGAGGCCGCCCGCCGCCAGGGCCGAGAGCTCGAGGAACGGGGTGTCGGGATCGAGAAGGCGCTCGATCCGCTCGCGCGGCAGGAGCTTCCCCCTGCTCCGGTGGAGCTCGACCGCCTGCTCCGAGCCGCCCCGCCGGACCGCCTCGAGGCGCTGCTTCAAATCGCCCGCCAAGGCCTGATGGTGCTTCCGATTGGCCTGAAATTCGGGGCTCTGCGGCTTCAGGTGGCTCTTCAGGACGCTCATGGGTTGGTCACTCTAACCGCCCCAGCCGCAAAGGGAAAGCAGAGAAGATCGGAGCCAATTCGGCTCGAGAACGCCCCCGGCATTGCCGATACAAAAGCGAATCGATCGACCAAGGTAATTGGAGGGGGAAAGAGCGCGATGTCGAGCCCGCACGTCCATGTGACCCAGTCGCAATACGATCGGAAGACCTGGTGGCTCCTCGGTCTCGCGATCTTCATCATCATCGGCTTCTGCGTCACCGTCCCGACGCTCTATGTGGCGCTGGCGCGGTCCGGGTTCCTCGGAGACCTGCTCCCGCCCAGCTCGGGTCCCCTGCTGATCGGGCTCGTGGGCCTCACCGCCATCTACTGCCTGCTCATGATCCGCCAGCAGTCCCAGATCAATCGCATCCGACGGAGCATGCTCGTGGACCAGATGGAGCTCGAGCAGTCGCGCGGCCGCCTGGCGGAGCTCACCTCGCTCTTCCAGCTCGGCAACACGCTCCACATGGATCTCCCCCTGGAAACAATCTTGGAGATCACGGTGCGCCGCCTTGCGAGCACCCTTCACTCTCACGACGTCTCGGTCTTTCTCTACGATCCCACGTCGCGCAAGCTTCCGTGCAAAGCGACGTTCGGCCTGACCTCTCGCGGCCCTGAGCCCGAGGTGACGGTGGGCGAGGGCGCGGTCGGCTGGGTCGCGCGGCACCACGAGCCGATCTTGATGAAGGCGAGCGACAAGGAGGCGCGCTTCGCGAATTTCTTCGAGTCCCATCCCGACGCGGGCTCCGTCCTCGTGCTCCCCGTCACGGCGGAGAAGCGCTGCGTCGCCGTCCTCCAAGTGTGCCGGGCGCCCAAGGCCGAGGCGTTCCGGCTCGAGCACCGGGACATCGGGCAGCTCTTCGCGGACAACGTGGCCGCGGTGATCGACCGCGCGCAGGCGATGGTGCGGATCCGCCAGACGGCCGCGGCCGCGGGCAGCGAGCCGCCGCTGACCGGAGAGAGCGCGACCGGCCCGTTCCGCGACGTTTTCCTCACGGCGGCGACGTCGGAGCTCAAGTCCCCGCTTTCGACGATCGTGGCTTACTCCGAGGTTCTCGACCAGAACGAGGGGAAGATGACGCCCGCGATGCGGAAGGAGTTCTCGGACCGCCTCCGGACCGAGGCCCAGCGGACGATGGTGCTGGTCGACGATGTGCTCGACCTCGTCCGTCTCGAGATGGGGCGCTATCTCCTCGACCTTCACTTCACCGGCGTGAACCAGATCGCCCGCGCCGCGATCGACCTCGCGAAGCCGATGGCCGAAGCGCGCGGGATCGCCATCGACGCGGATCTCGATCCTACGATCCCGGACCAGCATCTCGATCCCGCGAAGCTCCGCCAGTCGATTCTTCACCTGCTTCGAAACGCCATCCGCCTCTCGCCCGCGAAGGGTCGCGTGCGCCTCAAGACCGCGCTCAACGAGCAGGGCGTCCAGGTCGAGGTCCAGGATGCGGGCCCCTCGATTCCGGCCGACGCTACCGAATCGCTCTTCGATCTCGAGAGCATCGCGGAGCAGCACAGCAAGCGCTGCGGGGACGGCATGGGGTTCGGACTTCACCTGACGCGCCGATTCGTGGAGCTGCACGGCGGGCATGTGGGGGCGGCGCCATCGCCGGAAGGGGGCGCGACGTTCTGGTTCGTGCTGCCCCGCGGCGACGATCTGAGCAACCTGATCGGCTCCGATCCGTTCGCCGAGGAGCTGTCGAAGAAGTAGCGCTACGCCGCGCCCGGACCCCTGGATCGTCGTCCACCCAGCGCGGCCTGCACCATCGCGAGCTCCCCGACGTTCTCCAGCGTCACCAGCCCGACGAGTGAGCCGTCCGCCTCGATCACGGGCACCGCGGGGCACCCGTTCTCCTGCATCCGGCGAAACACTGCCTCCAGCATCTCACGCGGGTGCGCGGTGCCGCAGGAGCGCTTCGCGACGTCCTCGATGCGGCGATCCGTCCGGCCGTTCGCGAGCGACGTGAGGAGGTCCGCCCGCGTCAGGATCCCGAGAACCGGGCCTAGCGGACCCGACCCCAGAACCGGAAAGTCCTGCTGGTGTCCGCCCAGGAGCAGCTCCACGGCGCGGGAGAGCGGCTCGTCTCCCCGGAGCGTCTGGAAATCGCGGATCATCGCCCGCGAGACCGGCACCCCCTCGAAGGCGGAGCGCATTTGGACGGCCTGCGCCTCCTGGCCGGCGCCGATGAACACGAACAGGGCGATGAAGAGCAGGAACGGGTTCCCGAAGAGCCCCGCGAGCCCGAACAGAAGCGCGATCCCCTGCCCGATGTTGGCGGCGATCTGGGTCGCCCGCAGGTAGTCGAGCCGGGTCGCCAGGAGGGCGCGCAGCACCCGGCCGCCGTCCATCGGGAATGCCGGGATGAGGTTGAAGATCGCGAGAAACACGTTATACGCGAGCAGGCGCGCGAAGAAATTCCCCTGAAGCGCCGCGGGATCGCTCAGGAGCCGGGCTCCTCCGCTGCCCTGAAGAATCGCCAGGAGGACGCCGGCGATCAAGAAGTTCACCGCGGGACCGGCGAGCGCGACCACGATCTCCTGGCCCGGCTTCTCGGGAATCCGCTCCAGCCGGGCGACGCCGCCGATCGGCAGGAGCGTGATATCCCGGGTGCGGACCCCGTAATGGCGCGCGGTCAAGGCATGTCCCAGCTCGTGGAGGACGACGCACCCGAAGAGCGCCAGGAAGAAGCCGACCGTCTCGAGGGCGAGGGCCGTGCCCTGCCCCCGCGCCAGCACGAAGAAGACGAAGACGAGAAAAATGAGGAAGGTCGCGTGGACCCGAATCGGAATCCCCGCGACCTTCGCAATCTGCCAGGACCAACGCATGAAGCTTCTTCCGCGGCTCCGGACGCTATGCCGCGACGGGCTTGACGACGATCGTGACCGGACCGTCGAGCGTGACCTTGACCTTCTGGCCGGCCGGCAGCACGATCTGCTTCCCCTTCGTGGCCACGGCCACGCCGGTACCCACCGCGGCGCCGACGGCCGCGCCCTTCCCGATGTCGCCCTTGCCTCCCAGAATGCCGCCCAAGACCCCACCCGCCACAGCGCCCCCGCCGATCTGGAGAGCGCTCTTCTTGGCGTCGCCCTTGCCTTCAAGGCGAAGCGGCGTCGCGGAGATCGGGTAGCTCTTTCCGTCGGTCGTCACGAGCTCGGTGAAACGAAGCGTGAGCTCGGCGCCGCCCGCGACCCGACCCGCCGGATCGATGTGCGTGACCTCGCCGTTGATGGTCGCGCCGGCGGGGACCACCGTCACCTCGTTCACCCGCACGTCTTCCACCGTCCGGAGCGACACCTTGTCGCCGACCTTGTTTTGCCCCGTGTCGATCGTGTTCTGGAGCGCCGAGACGATCTCCGTTCCCGCGGTCAGAGTCTCGGACTTCTCCTTCTCGGCCGTGGCCGACTGTTGCTGGCCGCAGCCCGCCGCCCAGAGGGCGACGGCCGCGAGTGCCGTGCCGACGAAGGCGCGGCGCATCGCGGCGTTCCGTGTCCCGAGATTCATCGTGTCTCCTTTCGTTTCGTTCGCCCTACGCGAACGACTAGACCAACCCCCCAGCGTCCGTCACGCCGCTAGGCGCGGCGCTTGTCGATCATCAAGAGTGCGACACCGCCGATCAGCGCGATCACTCCCACTACCGGCGAGATGGGAATGGTCTTCTGCTCCGTCGCCGTCGCTTTGAAGTCGCCCATCTGGATGACGGTTTTCTGATCGTTGTAATGGATGCCGCCCCAGACCAGCGAGATGATGCCGAGAATGATGAGCGCGATGCCGATCAGCTTCATCATGTCACGCGCTCCCCTTGGCCGCGCCTAAGTACCGGCCCAGCCACTCGCTCACCTCACGATTCCACACGATCGAGTTGCGCGGCTTCAGGATCCAGTGGTTCTCGTCCGGGAAGAAGACGAGGCGCGCATCGACCCGTTTCGCCTTATAGATGTTGTACACCGCAAGCGCCTGCGTGTGCGGCACCCGATAGTCGCGCTCGCCGTGGATCACGAGCATCGGCGTCGTGAACCCGCGAGCGAAGCGCGAGGGACTCCAGCGGTCGATCGCCTCCAGGCGATCCCACGGCTCCCCGCCGTACGCCTGGTGGCGCCCCTGCGTCACGTCGCTCCCGTATTCGGCCAGCAGGTCGAAGACGCCCGCGTGGTTCACGAGGCAGCGGAACCGGTCGGTGTTCCCCGCGATCCAGCAGACCATGTAGCCGCCGTAGGAGCCGCCGGTCGCGGCCATTCGCCGCTCGTCGATGAAGCCGGTCTCGAGGAGCGCGTCGGTCGCCCTCATGATGTCCGTGAACGGTTTGTCTCCGTGGCCGCCCTGGATCACGGCCGCGTACTCCTGGCCCCAGGAGGTCGAGCCGTGGAAGTTCACCGTCGCGACGACGTACCCGGGCGCTGCGAAGAGCTGCGGATTCCATCGGAAATGGAAGTTGTCCCCGGCGATCGCATGCGGCCCGCCGTGGATCACATGGATGAGCGGCCACTTCTTGGAAGCGTCGAATCCGGGCGGCAGGACCACGAACATCTGAACCGGATCGCCGTCCGCTCCTTCAAAGATCATCTCCCGCACCTCGCCCAGGGAGAGCTCCGACAGGATCGATTCGTTGAACCGGGTGTGGGTCTTGAAATCGCTCCCGTCCGGCCGGCTGCTCGCGATCTCCGCGGGCACGGACAGGGTCTGGTGCGAGAAGTAGATCCGCCCGTCCTTGCCGGGGGCGAGCCCAGCGGTCGCGCCACCTTCCCGAGCCGGCTGCGGCGTCGCGGCGCCGGGCTTCATCGCGAACAGGTTCAAGCGCCCGCGGTCCTCGGCCTCGATCATGAGGGTGCCGTCGGCCAGGAACTCCCACGCGGTGGGCGACCGGTCCCATGCCTCGGTCAGGATCGTGTGGGTTCCCGCCGCGCGGTCGTAGCGCACAAGGCGGACCTTGTCCGCGTAGAAGTAGGGATCGCGCTGGAGGCCGTAGACGATGGAGCGTCCATCCGGCGCGTAGCGCGGGCGGTGCGCGTCCGATGAGTTCTTCGGCGTTCCCTCCGGCGTCAGGCAACGTACCGGCCCCTTCCCCGAGGTCGGCACCGTGAAGAGCGCCCAGCGGAGCAGATAATGAGGCGCCTTGCTCGAGTTCGCGACATAGGCGATCTCGGATCCGTCCGGCGCGACGTCGTACTGGCCCGCCGGCTCCATGAAGTCGAACCAGCCGGCTCCCTCGGGCGTGAGATCCGTGAGCGCGCGCGACTCGAGGTTCAGGACGAAGAGGTGCGGGACCTCGCCGCCTACGAGCCACCGATCCCAGAATCGGTAGAGCCGGTCCTCCGTCACGTGGACCTTGACCGGATCCTTCGCGCGCCGCTCGCCAAGCTCCTTCGTTCCCTCGGGTGTCGGGGCCTCGGTGTAGAGATACGTCCCGAAGGCGATCCGCTTCCCGTCGGGGAGCCACTTCGGGTCGAAGACGCCCAGCGGCATGTCCGTGAGGCGCTCCGCCTCCCCGCCCTCGAGCGGGAGGATGTAGAGCTGGGGCTTTTCGTCGCCCTGCGCCCGCACGAACGCGATCCGCATGCCGTCGGGCGAGTAGGCGGGATCCGCCGAGGAATATTCCTCCGTCGTGATGGGACGCGGCTCGCCGCCCTTAGGCCCGACCGGAACCAGCCAGAGCCGAGAGCGTCCGCGGTTTTGCTCCATGTCGTACGTCGTGACCGGCACCACGACCGCCGAGCCGTCCGGCGCCGGCGCGGGGCTGCCGACGCGCGAGAACCTCCAGAGATCCTCGGCCGTGATCGGGCGCTTGCCCGGATTCGTGGCGGGATAGAGAACCGCGGTTCGCCCTGTCTTCGATTTCGGCTCGGCAACGTGCAAGGAAGACCTCCGGGAGTATCTGCGAGCCTAGTACCGGAAGACCGCCGCGATGGGGCTCGGCGTCGGCATCGACTCGCGCGGGATGACGTACACCTGAGCCCGTCGCTTGAGCGACTCTTCGCATATCTCGTCCACGAGGTCGTCGTCACCGGGCCCGAGCTGCTTCGGATGGCGGAGCACCAATCCGGTCACCCGGTCCAGCACGCCCCACACCGCAACACCTTCCTCGGCCAGGGTGCAGGCGACGCGGCCCGCGATCGCCGCCGGCGCGATTTCCTCAAGGTTGTCCGTCGCGAGACCCTTCGAGGCAAGCTCGCGGTATCGGTCGACCCACTCGTCGACGCGCTTCTTGAACTCCCGGCTCACGATCGGCCACGCCTCGGAGTGGATCCGGGCGCCGTTCGCGCGCTCGTAGTTCCCCACGAGGCGATCCGGGAGCAGGTGCGCGTACGTGTTCGCCTCGCGATAGGTCGGATGGGAGGACTCGACGGCCGCCAGGATGAGCGGCGCGGTCTCCCCGCGTAGGAATTCGTGAAGGCCCTTGTCGATCTCCCGGAAAAACTTGAGCAGCTCGATCTTCGTCTTCTCCCCGCCGGGTCCGCGTCCGTGGAGGACGGGGCCGGAGGGAGGCGCGCCGTGCCGGGAAGCCTGGTGTTCGTACTCGGGCACGCCCAGCGTCTCGCGCAGGCTGTCTGGGAGGCCCCGAAGCTCCAAAGGCTCCGCCCCGAAAGGGCCGCCCTCGTACAAGGTCACGGCGTTCTCGCTCACGGCGAGCACGAGGTAGCGGCGGTTCGCGTGCAGGAACGGGATCAGCGGCTTCACGTGGAATGTGTCCGCGACCACCACCCGCTCCGAAACGTGGATCGGAAGACGATACGCGGCGCCGAAGGACGGCGAGAGGAACGCGGCGAATCCCTCGAGCGAATATTCCCAGTGCGCCGATTCGATGAGCTCGCGGAGCGGCGCGACGACACGCGCCGCGTCGCGTGGCGCGGGCCCCTCGGCGAGGAGGCGCTCGGCCTCGCTGACGAGCGCGCGAAAGCGCACGGGATCCTGTTTCCACCCGGGAAAACCGCGGTGCGTCGGAAGGTGGATCGAGACGCAGGGGGTCTCGCTGGGCACGAGGAGGCGTTCCAGCTCCTCCGCCCGAAACGGTGCGACCGGAATCGGCCGCTTCACCTCAAGGCGGGTCGCCATGGTTCCCTACGCCGGCTTGGGGGCCGGGGGAGGCAGCGCGCGCGCTTCAACGGCCGATTCGAAGCCGCACTCCTTGTGCGTTCCGTCGCAGAACGGCTTGTTCGAGGACTGGCCGCAGCGGCAGAGCGAAATGACGGTTCGTCCGGCCAGATCGAACGGGCGGCCGTCTTGATCGACAACCTGGAAATCTCCCTCGATCCGGACGGGACCATTGTTGCGAATGGTGATCTTGGCCGGCAATGTGCCTCCTGTGCGGGTGGATGTCGTAGGGTGGACAGTATATACTCCTTTTCGAGTTCCGTCGCACGCTGCAGAGGTCCAACCCGCCGCAACCTAATTCGATTCCAGAGAGGGATTTAGCGTCATGGCGCCACAGTACATCTTCACGATGGTCAACCTCGGCAAGGTCCACCCGCCGAACAAGGAGGTCCTGAAGGGGATCTATCTCTCCTTCTTTCCCGGCGCCAAGATCGGGGTTTTGGGCCAGAACGGGGCCGGGAAAAGCACACTCCTCCGAATCATGGCAGGGGTGGAGGAGCCGACGAGCGGTGAGGCGCGCCCCGCGAAGGGGATCCGCGTCGGCTTCCTGCCGCAGGAACCGGTCCTCGATCCCAAGAAGGACGTGCGCGGGAACATCGAGGAGGGCGTCGCGGAGACCCGCGCGCTGCTCGACCGGTTCAACCAGCTAAACGTGAAATTGGGCGAGAGCCTCTCCGAGACCGAGATGGAGAAGGTCCTTGAGGAGCACGGCCGCGTGATGGCCGAGATCGAGATGAAGAACGCGTGGGAGCTGGATCGGACGCTCGAGATCGCGATGGACGCGCTACGGGTTCCGCCGGGGGACGCCGACGTGAAGACGCTCTCCGGCGGAGAACGGCGTCGGGTCGCGCTCTGCCGGCTCCTGTTGACGCGCCCCGACCTGCTCCTGCTCGATGAGCCGACGAACCACCTGGACGCGGAGTCGGTCGCGTGGCTCGAGCGGTTTCTCCACGAATATCCCGGGACGGTCGTCGCGGTCACGCATGACCGGTACTTCCTGGACAACGTGGCGGGCTGGATCCTGGAGCTCGACCGCGGTCAGGGAATCCCGTGGGAGGGAAACTATTCCTCCTGGCTCGATCAGAAACGCCAGCGGCTCGCGCTCGAGGAGAAAGCGGAGTCGGCCCGGCAACGGACCCTCGGCCGCGAGCTCGAGTGGATCCGGATGTCTCCGCGCGCGCGGCAGGCGAAGAGCAAGGCCCGCGTCACCGCTTACGAAGAGCTCTTGAGGCAGGAGGGCGAGAAGCGAAGCGAGATCGCCGAGATCTCGATCCCCGCGGGGCCGCGGCTCGGGAGCCTCGTGGTCGAGGCCAAGGAGCTCTCGAAGGGCTATGGCGACCGCGTCCTCATCGACGGGCTCACCTTCCACCTCCCTCCCGGCGGCATCGTGGGGATCATCGGCCCGAACGGCGCCGGTAAGACGACGCTCTTCCGGCTCATCGCCGGTCTCGAGAAGGCTGATGCGGGAATGATCCGCGTCGGCGACACCGTCCAGATTGCCTACGTGGACCAATCCCGGGACAGCCTCGACGGTGCCAAGAACGTGTGGGAGGAGATCTCGGGAGGCCAGGATCTGATCGAGCTCGGTCCACGAAGTGTTCCCTCGCGCTCCTACGTCGCATCGTTCAACTTCAAGGGTGCCGATCAGCAGAAGCTCGTGAAAAACCTCTCCGGCGGAGAGCGGAACCGCGTCCACCTGGCGAAGCTCCTGCGCTCCGGGGGCAACCTGCTTCTGCTCGACGAGCCGACCAACGACCTGGACGTCGATACGCTCCGCGCGCTGGAGGAGGCTGTCCTGGGGTTTGCCGGATGCGTCTGCGTGATCAGCCACGACCGCTGGTTCCTGGATCGGATCGCCACCCACATGATCGCCTTCGAGGAAGACGGGAGCACGGTCTGGTTCGAGGGCAACTTCCAGGACTACGAAGCCAACCGCCATATGCGGCTGGGGGCCGCCGCGGATCAGCCCCACCGGCTCAAGTACAAGAAGCTGGTTCGGGAGTAGAGCCCGCCTATCCTCTTCTCAAGTAGCTGCTGAATAATGCGTTAACCGCCCCGGATTTCCCTTGAATCCTTTGCTATCATGCCGATATCATAATGACATCACGACGGTCGCCACGGTGGCGGCCGCCGAAACCGGAAAAGAGGATCTGCCATGACGAAGGATCGCGAGGTATCGGCCCTGGCCGGGGCGCTGGGCCTTACGGTGACGATTGCCCTCATCGCCTCCACCATCTACATGACGGTCGGCGCGGTCGCGCAGGGGCGACCCCTTCTGCTCCTGACCGTGGTGGCTCCGCTCGCCGTCCTGAGCTTCCTCTCGGCGGCGGGCCTCTTCACGGTCCAGCCCAACCAGGCCGTGGTCCTGATTCTCTTCGGAAGCTACGTCGGGTCGGTGAAGCGGAGCGGATGGTGGTGGACCAACCCGTTCAATACGCGGAAGGGCATCTCCCTTCGCGTGCGAAGCCTGAACGGGCACATGATCAAGGTGAACGACCATGCCGGAAACCCGGTGGAGATCGCCGCCGTGGTGGTCTGGAGGGTGCACGACGCCGCGCAAGCGACGTTCGACGTGGAGACCTTCGAGGATTTCGTCTCGGTCCAGAGCGAGACCGCGGTCCGCCACCTGGCGAGCGCCTATCCCTACGACGAGTACGATCACGACACGATCTCGCTCCGGGGAAGCACCGACAAGGTCTCGGAGTTCCTCCGCGTCGAGCTCTCGGAGCGTCTGCGACCGGCGGGCGTCGAGATCATCGAGGCGCGCCTGAGCCACCTCGCGTACGCCCCCGAGATCGCCGGCGCCATGCTCCAGCGCCAGCAGGCGTCAGCGATCATCGCGGCGCGGCAGCGCATCGTGGACGGCGCGGTCGGAATGGTGGAGATGGCGCTCGACCGCCTGAGCGCGAACAAGGTCGTCACGCTCGACGATGAGCGAAAGGCCGCCATGGTCTCGAATCTGCTGGTGGTTCTCTGCGGAGAGCGCGCGGCAATGCCCGTTCTCAATACCGGCACGCTCCACAACTAGGTGCCCGCGATGGCGGCGCGGAAGGCCTTTCTCCTACGCATCGACCCGGAGCTCTGGGGCGCGCTCGAGAAGTGGGCGGCCGACGAGCTCCGGAGCGTCAATGGACAGATCGAGTACCTTCTCGCGCGCGCCGTTCGCGACGCGGGGCGCGGAAAGAAGCGGGGCCCTACCGGGGCTCCGCCGACTCCCGGCGATCCGGCCGATCGATCTGGGTGAAACTCCGGGCTGGCCCAAGCGTATGGGGTGGTAGTCTTCACGCCAAGCCGATTTCAAGGGCTCGCGCCCGGGCGCGGTCGGCACAAACCTAGGGGGGTACCCAAGATGCCCACGATGCACGAGATCGACTACGAGATCATCGGCGACGACATGCAATTCGTCCGGATCATCCTCGATCCGGGCGAGGCGGTGGTCGCCGAGGCGGGCGGGATGATGTACCTCGAGGACGGCATCCAGATGGACACGATCTTCGGGGACGGCGCGACCCAGAATCAGGACCTCATGGGCAAGCTGATGAGCGCGGGGAAGCGCCTGCTTACCGGCGAGTCCCTCTTCATGACCGTGTTTCACAACGAGGCGAAGGAGCGGCGCGCGGCCGCGTTCGCGGCTCCCTATCCCGGAAAGATCCGGGCGCTCCACCTGACCGAGCTCGGCGGCGAGCTGATCGCGCAGAAGGATTCGTTCCTCGTAGCCGCGAAGGGCGTGAGCATCGGCATCGCCTTCCAGAAGCGCTTCGGCGTCGGGCTCTTCGGAGGCGAGGGATTCATCATGCAGCGGCTCACCGGCGACGGCTGGGTATTCGTCAACGCAGGCGGGACCGTCGAGGAGCGCACGTTGAAGCCGGGCGAGACGCTCCGCGTCGACACGGGCTGCCTCGTCGCGATTCAGCCTTCGGTGAGCTACGACATCCAGTACGTCGGGAAGCTCAAGACCGCGCTCTTCGGCGGCGAAGGGCTCTTCTTCGCCACGCTCAAGGGCCCGGGCCAGGTCTGGCTCCAGTCGCTCCCGTTCAGCCGGCTCGCGAGCCGGATCTACGCCGCGGCGCCCCAGACCGGGGGCCGGCGGAGAGAGGAAGGCTCGCTCCTGGGCGGGCTCGGGAATTTGCTCGACGGGGACGGAAGGTAACGCCGGGCTCGCCCGCCCTGCGCGCCGCCTAGAGCCCGGCCTGCCGGATGCTGACCGTGCCGGAGCCCGTCTCGATCGCGATCCTCGCGCGGCCGTCGCCGATCCGTCCCACCAGCTCGTCGTGCTTTCGCACGGAGGTCTCCATGGTGAGGTTGGTCTCGATCCCCCCGCTCCCGGTCTGGACGGAGAGCTCGGCGCCGAGCGCCTTGGGAATGGTCACGGAGACGTCGCCGCTTCCCGCGTCGATCTCGAGCGATCTCGTCACGCCGGCGATCTCGACCGTCACCGCGCCGGAGCCGGTCTCCAGGCTCATGCTCTCGGCGATGAACTTGCCGAGCTCTACGTCGCCGGACCCGGTTTCGATCGAGGCCGACTCCGCCGACACATCGTTCCCGGTGACGTCGCCCGACCCGGTGTCGACCGCGACCTCCTTGCCGTGGATTCGAGACAGGGAGACGTCGCCGGAGCCGGTTTCGATCCAGACGCCGGCGTCGGCGCCCTCCACCCGCACCGTGCCCGACCCGATCTCGACATGGAACGGGCCGCTGATCCCGGTCGCGCTCACCGGCATCCCCGCGGCGTCCAGCGCGAGATCGGCGTCGACCCTCGTGATGCTCGCCTTGCCGTGGCCCCAGTGGACGCGGACCTTCTTCCCCGGCGGGACGAGGAGACGGATGTCGGCACCCGCCTCGATTCCCGGCCCGCGCCCGGAGATGGTCACGCGCCGGCCACCGTGGTTGTCGTTGTGGAACGTCCCGTCTTCATTCACTCGGAAGGTAGAAGTGGTGTGGTCGCCGAACTCCGGGTTCACGATCCGATCCCCGGGATAGATCACCCGGAGCGTCTGCCTTCCGTCGATCGGCCCGTTCGCCACCTGGAGGCGGACCGCGTCCTTCCCGTGGAGGGTGACCTCGGCGACGACGGACGCGCCTTCACCCCGAACCACCTCCAAGTTCCCGAGAAGGTTATAAATCCCTACGTCCGCCCCGGTGATCGTGTACCGCGACGGCTCGTAGGGGGAGCCTTTCGAGGGGCTGGCGAGGCCGAGGAGCGCCTGGGCGAGAACGCCCGCAAGGACGAGGAACGGCAGTGGCTTCTCGCGAACGCTCATGGCGATCTCCTTGGGTTTCGGGCGGTGGCGGATGGCGCCTGCCCTGGGTCGCTGGGATCTGCATCTGTTCGATGAGTCGACGGCCGAAAGGGTTGGCGCTCCTCGCCGCCCCCGATAGACTCCCTACGCGGGGGCCCTCGATTCCGTTCCAACCCTTTGCGAATCCACCCAATCCAACTCCGATGAACGAAGAAAGCCCGTGGGGACCAGGGGTGACAGCGCCGACCACTCTCGAGAATGCCGTGCCGCCGGCGTCTGAACGGGCCGATGTTTCGCGCGCCCAAAATGGCGACACTCGGGCGTTCGAGCGCCTGTACCGCACGCACGCGGCGCGCATATTCAGCCTGGCGCGGCGCATGATCGGAGTCGACTTAGCCGGCGAGCTCACACAAGACGTCTTCGTACGGGCCTGGGAGAAGCTCCGAACGTTTCGGGGCGAATCGGCCTTCGGTACCTGGCTTCATCGGGTCGCGATCAACGTGATCCTTCACCGGCGGGGCGTCCTCCGGGTGGAGCGGGGACGGTTGGAGGACGACGAGGACGCGCTGGATCAGGTCGTGGCCCGGCGGGGGTCATCCGAGCTCGGGATGGATCTCGAGGGGGCGATCGGGAAGCTGCCGAGCGGCGCGCGGGTCGTGTTCGTGCTCCACGACGTCGAGGGCTTCAAGCACGAGGAGATCGCGGACCTGCTCGGCGTGACGGCGGGTACGACGAAAGCGCAATTGCACCGCGCCCGAATGATCTTGCGCCAGCATCTTTGCCGATGAGAGGAGCGGGGCGATGAGCGACCGCTGGACGGAATCGATTTCGGAGTACCTCGACGGGGGCCTGGAGGCTGCCGAGCGCCGGCTCTTCGAGGCCCACGTCGCCGAGTGCGCCGAGTGCGCCGCGGCGGTCGAGGATCTCCGGCTCATCACGTCGCGCGCGCGTGGCCTCCCGACCGAAGCGCCGAAGGCAGATCTCTGGCCCGGAATCGAAACTCGGATCCGGAGTTTGGGCACGGCGGCGCGCTCGGTACCGGCTGCCCGGCCTGGCGGGCTCACGGCGATTCGATTCTCGTTTTCCCTCCCCCAGCTCGCGGCGGCATGCTTGGCGCTCGTAATCCTCTCGGGTGGCGCCGTCTGGTACGCGCTCCGCCAAGGACCGCCTCGAGGGCTCTTCGCCGACCGATCCATGTCGCGCGCGGCGCCGGCGTCGCTGAACGCGCCCGACCACGTAGCCATCCAGGACGTGGAGGAGCTGGGGCGCGTGCTCGCCGCTGGGAGGGAGAAGCTCGATCCCGCGACCGTGCGGTCGCTCGAGGAAAGCCTTCTGATCATCGACGTCGCCATCCGCCAGGCCAAGCGGGCCCTCGATGCCGATCCGAATAATCCATATGTCCGCGCGCACCTCGACGACACCATGCGCCGCAAGGTCGAGTTCCTGCGCCGGGCGACGATGTTGGCGAGCGCGCCCCAGTAGAGGGGATCCCCCACCATGTCCCTGGCACTCGCCGTCGCCGCCGCCACCGTCTTCTCGCTGGGATCGAGCGCCGATACGACCGTCTCGGTCCGGCGGGGGACGGAGCTTCAGGTGGCCAACTTCGCCGGGGAGGTGACCGTGCGAACATGGGAGAAAAACGCAGTTCGGATCCGGACCGAGGCGGACGGCAACGACAAGATCATCGTGAAGGAATCCGATCCGGTGCTTTTGGTCAAAGCCTATTCGAAGCGCTCCGTCCAGCATTCGGTGGACCTGGAGATCACCGCGCCTTCATGGATGAATCTGGTCGTATCGGGGGTGAATACGGACGTCAGCATCGAGGGCACGAAGGGCCGCGTCCGGGTCGACACCGTGCATGGCGAGATCGCGGTCGTTGGCGGCAGGGGGCAGATCGAGCTCACCGCGATCAATCAGGACATCCGCCTCTCGGACGCTTCGGGGACCATCGTCTCCGAGACGGTGAACGGCGATCTCACGCTCCAGCGGATCGAGTCGGACAGCGTTGTGGTCTCGACGGTGAACGGGCAGATCTTCTACGACGGCGCGATCCGAAGCCACGGCGTCTACGAGTTCACGAGCCACAACGGCGACGTCGCGATCGCACTTCCCGCGTCCGCCAGCGCCACGGTCAGCGTCTCGACCTTCTCGGGCGAGTTCGCCTCCGACTTCCCCGTGATGTTGAGCGAGACGAGGCCCGGCCGGCGGTTCTGCTTCACGCTCGGCAAAGGAGGCGCCCGGGTCCAGCTCGAGTCGTTCCAGGGGACGATCCACATCTTCCGCCCCGGAACGCGGGGTCCGGGGGATGACGAGCATCACGGCGGCGACTCGGATTCCGACTCGAACTCTAACTCGAACGACGACTCCGACGAAGGCGGCGAGTAGAGCGCCGGCAGGCGGATCGGCGGCAGCGCGGCTTCCAGCTCGGCCCGCCGCGGCTCCAGCCACGGCGGCAGGACGAGGCTCAGGCCCAGTCGGTCCTTGCTTTCATCGATGGCGAAGCCGGGCGCGTCGGTCGCGATCTCGAAGAGGGCGCCCCCCGGTTCCCGAAAGTAGATCGACCGGAAATACTTCCGATCGATGATCGGCGTCACGTTGGTGCCGAGCGCCGCGATCTTCTTCCGCCACTCCTCCTGGTCCGCGTCGCTCGGGGCGCGCCACGCGACATGGTGCACCGTCCCCACCGCCACGATTCCCCGCGGCGAGCCGGGACCCGCGACCACGTCGACGATCGCACCGGGACCGCCGCGCCCCGCGGAAAACCGGCGCCTCTCTCCGGTCGCGCCGGCCGCGGCGCCGGCCTCCTTCGCGGCGCGGAAGCCCAGCGTCTCGGTCAGGAACCCCGCCGTCCCCTCGGGCCTCTCTTCGAGGAGGGTCACGCCGTGGAACCCGCGAATCGCGTGCTCCGCCGGGACAGGGCCCTCCCGCCACGGCTCCCGCAGGTCGGATTCCGCCGACGCCGCCAGCTCGAGCGGGAGTCCGTCGGGATCGGAGAATGAGATCACCTGGTCGCCGAATCGGCCCTCGGGCCCGCGCGTCGCGATCTGGTGCCGCTTGAGGCGGTCGAGCCAGTAGCCGATCGACTCGGGAGGGATCGAGTACGACGTCGCGGCCGCCTGACCGCTGCCGACGCGCCCTCGCGGCGCCCCGGGCCATGGAAAGAAGGTGAGGAGCGAGCCCGGCCGCCCGGACTCGTCACCGTAATAGAGGTGGTAGGTGCCGGGGTCGTCGAAATTCACCGTTCGCTTCACCATGCGAAGGCCGAGCGCGCCGACGTAGAAGTCGACATTTCGCTGGGGATCGCCCGCGATCGCGGTGATGTGATGGATGCCCGGAATCTCGCCGGCCACGACTCCTCCTCGGTGCTGGTGGGGGAAGGCTCCCCGAAAGCAAGAGCCCTGTGCTACCTTTGGACGCGCCGGGTCCGGTTTGGATCCACGCCATCGGCCGCAGGGAGAGCGATTCCATGGCGCGTCTCGAGGCAACGCACGGCGACATCACGCGCGAAGAGGTCGACGCCGTCGTGAACGCGGCGAACCAGACCTTGCTGGGCGGCGGGGGCGTGGACGGCGCCATTCACCGCGCCGCGGGCCACGAGCTTCGTGAGGCCTGCCGGGCGATCGGCGGGTGCGGGATCGGCGAGGCGCGCATCACGCCCGGCTTCCGTCTCCAGGCGCGGTTCGTGATTCACACGGTCGGCCCGATCTGGCGCGGCGGAACCAACCGGGAGCCGGACCTCCTCCGACGCTGCTACCTCTCCTCCCTCGATCTCGCGGAGACGCACGGGCTCCGGTCGATCGCCTTCCCATGCATCAGCACGGGCGCGTACGGCTACCCTCCCAATGACGCCGCGGAGATCGCCGTCGCGGCGGTCCGCGAGCGCCTCTCGGATTCCGACCGGATCGAGCTGGTCCGCTTCGTCTGCTTCAGCTCGGCCCATCTCTTGACCTACGACCGGCTCCTCACGGCGTATTCAGAATGATCGGAAGCCCGTTCCTGCCGCCCGCGATGATCACCTTCGCGTTGGGGGACTCCGCGAGGGCCTTCGTCGCCTCGATCCCTTTCCATGTCAGGAGCCCCGGCGTGATCCCGGCCGTCACGATGCGCTGAAAGTCCGCGATCCCCTGAGCCTCGATCCGCTTCCGCTCCGCCTCGCGCTGCTCCTTCTTCAGCACGAACTCCATCTGCTGCGCCTGCTGGTCCGCGGCCAGCTTCGCTTCCACGGCCTTCGCGACCTGGTCGGGGAGCACGATGTTTCGGAGCAGGATCGCCTCCACGTTGATCCCGCGGCCCTCGAGCCGGCTTCGCAGGTCCGTCAGCATCTTCCG
>VBOZ01000015.1 GCA_005893305.1 Candidatus Eisenbacteria bacterium
CGGCCCATTCTCCACCTCGTAATGCGAGTTGTCCGCGGCACGCCAGGTGCCTCCGAAGGGATTCCGCAAGCCATAGGCGTAGACATAATCGCGCGCGTTGATCCCATCTCCCGCGTTGTAGAACGGGTTGTCCGACGGGGCGCTTCCATCGAGGTTCATGCGCAACACCTTCCCGCGGAAGGAGTCCAGATCGAGCGCGGTGCTCGTCGTAAAGCCGTCCCCCAGGTGGACGTAAAGCTTGCCGTCGGGACCAAAGGACACGTTAGAAATGTAGTGAGATGCGCCCATGTCCTCGCCGACCATCGCCAAGATCGTCGTCTGCGTCGACACGGTGTGCCCGCCGTCCACGCTGTGAAACCGGACTACCTTCGGATAATGGGGGCCGTTGGGCGGGGCCGAATCGTAGAGCATGCCGCAGAAGATGTCGCCCGAGGCCGCATCCACGGCGATCCCGCCGAGCCCCTGCTCGCCCGACCCCGGGAACTGTCCGCCGGGATCGAAATTGAGGAGCCCGGTCGCGTAGTCCGACACGACGCCGTTTTTCGCGACGACCTTGATCTTTCCGTAAAGCTCCGAGACGTAATAGAAGGGATCGGTGGGATTGGGGCCGGGGTTGGGCACGAACGCGATGTTGACCGGCAGCTGGAACCCGGTCGCGACGATCTCCACTTCGAAACCGGGCTGGAGCACTTCCCAAGGGACGGGCGATCCCCGAGCCAGAGTAGAGAAGTCGGGCGCGGTCTGGGAAGCGTTCCCCGAATAGGTGCTGCCGTTCGCCGACACCCAGAAGTAGACCTGGCCGGAGGCCGCCACGCTGACTGGCGGGAGATAGACGATCCGCGAGAAGCCGAGTCGCTCCTGGAAGCCGAGCCGCGACGCCGGAAGCACGAGGCCGCCGCTCCCGCCGTTAATTACGACCCGCGCGGCAACGTCGCTGCCGAGCATCGCAGGGTTCGTGATGGTGTTGGTCGCGCCGTCGAGCCCCGAGAACTGGAGGAGGAGGTCCCCGGCTCCGGAATCGATTCGCAGCGAGGGGGCCGGCGAGCCGGGCGAGAGGACGATCGGGGAGGCCGATTCATCCATCCAGGTAGGCGTCGGCGCACTCGTGACGTCGTCGAGCTGAAGCGGGAAGACCTGGGTCTGATCCCCGGTCGTGAAGGCGCGCTGCGCCCAATTGCTGTAGAGGCTCGTCTGGTCCCGGTGCCGGACTCGGAGAATGTGGTCGGTGCTGAACGCGAGGCTCGTCTGGCCGGCACGAGATCCCTCGAAGGTCCCGTCCCCGAAATGCGTATGGACCTTTTCGACTCCGGTGAGGCACGTCGCCGACCACACCCTCTCCGACGGGGTCACGGTCCAGATCTCCCAGTCGGAGCAGAAATGGGTGTCCCCGGGGTCGGGGTCGGAGAAGACCGCGGTCTCCATATGCACGTCGAACGGGCTCACGACCTGTCCGTCGAAAGCTGGGGTTGTGATGATGGGGGTATTGGGAGGAGTCTGGGCGAGGGCTGTGCCAGGCTGGCCCAGGCCCGCGGCGAGCAACAGACAAACCGCGGCGACCCTTGTCGACCACTTGAAGGAAATCCAGTAACTACGTATGTAACTATATGTTGATGGCATACGGCCGAAACATGGTCAATCCCTTCAAGTAGGATCCTCTCCTACGTATTATACGACATTTCTTACCGGGGCGGGTGAAGGAAATCGTCCACCGATTTCACGAAGAGCGCCGGCTGATCGACGAATGTCATGTGCCCGCTCTCGGGAAGAATCACGAGCTTCGATCCCGGGATCAGCTCCTGCATCTTGCGGGACAGGGCCGGATCGCATTCGTCGTGATCCCCCGCCATGATGAGGGTGGGCACGGAGATCGTGCCGAGCCGGTCGTCGTACTCCACCGAGACGAGGTTTCCGTCGATCACGAATTCCCCGTGGGAGCCCCACATCGTCCGGTAGAGGTCCCACGACATGACGCCGTTCATGAGGGGATCGAAGTTGCGATCGGGCCGCTTCCGGTAGAGGTAAGGGAAATACGCCTCGCCCCAGGACGCCGCCATGTAGTCGGCCGGGTACCGCTCCCTCTCGAAGATCTTCCCCCGCCCGTAGAGCCCGGCACGCTCGAGGCTGTCGATCCGGGCCCGCAGCTCCGGCGCCATTTGCTCCTTCATTCGAACGAAGACCTGGTTCATCGCCTTGGTGCTCGAGAACGTGCTGCAGAGGATTAGATGGGCAAGGTTCTGCTGGTACTTGAGGGCGTACGCCTGGGCGAGGGCCCCACCGTAGGAATGGCCGAGGAGATTGATTCTGCCCAGGCGAAGCGCCAGCCGCACGGCCTCGACGTCGTCCGCCATCTTCTCGATGGTGTAGCCGCTCGGGTCCTCGAGCGCCGGGGAGCGGCCGGAGCCACGCTCGTCGATGAAGACGAGGCGGTTCTGGCGCGCCAGCGGGACGAGGTGCGGCAAGAGGTAGTCGTGCGACGCGCCGGGCCCCCCGTGGAGAACGACGAGGGGCTGCCCCCTGCCGATCGCTTTGTAGTAGATCCAGACGCCGTTCGTCTCGACGTACCCTTCCGAGATCGGGTAGCCCAGCTGGGGCGAGGGAGCCGGCGCGGCCGCTGTAGGAAGGGCGGCCGAGGGACGGGCTGCCGCGGCAGGGGCCGGGTGCGGGGCGGCCGCCAGGATCGCGACCCCCCCGGCGAACAGGAAGCGCTGGATACGACGACTCATGGTTCCCTCCCGCGAGACGCCCGAAGACCCAGGATCAGTGCACGGAAGGCTGGGTTTCGGCCTCGTCGCTTTCGAGAAGATGGCGGAGCTTGAGGAGAGCGCGCTCCTCGAGCTGGCGAATGCGCTCCCGCGAAAGCTTGAAGTGCTCGCCCGTCTCGGCCAGGGTCCGTGGGCGGTCGTCGAAGAAGCCGTAGCGCAGACGCAGGATCGCCTCCTCCCGGCCCGAGAGGCGCTTCAGCATGTCGTTCAGCTGCTGGTCGCGGATCTGCATCTCGACGATCTCGTCGAGGCTCGGCGGCTGCTCCACGGCCTCGGACTCGATCAGACCGTGGAACGCTTCGTTCCCCATGTCGACGTCCAGCGTGTGGATCGATTGAACCAAGGTTTCGAGGCGCGCCACGCGCGTCACCGCGATTCCCATCTCGCGCGCGATGTCGTCATGGCCGGGCTTGCGTCGCAGCTCCGACTCGAGCCGGCGCTGGGTGGCCACGAAACGCCGCATCATCTGAAGCACGTGGATCGGAATCCGGACCGTCCGCGATTGGTTCGCGACCCCGCGCGCGAGGGCCTGCCGGATCCACCACCCGGCGTAGGTGCTGAAGTGAATGCCGCGCTCCACGTCGAATCGATCGACCGCGGTGATCAGCCCGAGGTTTCCTTCCTCGACGAGATCGAGGAACTCGACGCCACGATTCCGATAGCTGCGCGCGAACGAGACGACGAGGCGGAGGTAGGCGTGGATGATCGAGCGCCGGGCAGGCTCCGAGCCGCGCCGCATCGCCTCCCAGAGGGCGCGCTCCTCCTCGCGCTCGAGGAGCGGATAGCGCTGAATCTCGTTCAGGTATCGGCGTTCGAGGCTTCCCAGCGAGCGGCCGGTCGTCTCGGTGGTCGAGACGTCCCCCATCCGGCTTCCCTCGGGGAGCTTGACGGACTGCCGTCGCGCCTCGGCCAGGAAGAGGTCGAACGCGCCGGCCTCGAAGTCCGATGAATGGAGAAGAGCGTCCAGATCCTCGTCCGTAAGCTCGCCCTGCTCGAGGCCACGGCGGAGCGCCTCGGAGAGCTCGGAGACGAATCGGCGGGAATTCTCGGCCATGGACTCTCCCCTCAGCCTGCCTCGATGCGGAATTGATTGGCGCCGGTCGGAGGGAGCCATTCCACCTCGACGCGATCGACCCGCGCCGCGGGCGGCCCCTCTCGCAGATCCTCGATCAGCGCCTCGAGCACTTCCCTCGGACCCTCTGCTTCCACTCGTACCGATGATCGGTTGGGCATGTTCCGGACCGAACCGGCCAGGTGAAGCGCCTCCGCCCGCGATTGGACGAAGTAGCGGTAGCCAACCCCTTGGACGCGCCCCTCAACGCGCGCGACGAAGCGGGCCGCGTCTCGTTGACTCACGCGCTGGAAGTGTCAGAGGGACCACAAGAATGGAGGCGGGGCTGCCGTGGCGGAAAATGGTCGGGGCGAGAGGATTTGAACCTCCGACCCCCTGGTCCCGAACCAGGTGCTCTACCGGGCTGAGCCACGCCCCGATCCTTGTCCGCATACGGCATCCACGAATTCTTCCCCGATCGTCCGCAGTTTATCAGCCGGAAGGCAAAGGGGTCAACCGACTTCGCCCGGAGACCAGCCCTCCCGACCGATCAATGGGACGAACGTGCAGCTGCAGAGAACGCGCTCGATCGTTCCCTCGGATGCCCGGATCACCTTCACCAGGGATTGGCTCTCGCTCTCGCCGACCGGGGCCACTCCGATCCCGTTCACCTTGAGCTGCTCCTCGAGGAAGGCGGGAACTCGCGGGGCGCCCGCCGTGATCAGGATTCGGTCGTAGGGCGCCATTTCCTTCCACCCGAGCGATCCGTCCGCGCACCGAAACACGATGTTGGAGTAGCCCATGGTATCGAGGCGCTCCTTCGCTCGTTCCGCGACCGATGGGATCCGCTCGACGGTGAAGACCCGCCCCGCCAGCTCGGCGAGGACGGCGGTCTGATATCCCGAGCCGGTCCCGATCTCGAGAACCTTCTCTTCCCCGGTCAGGTCCAGGGCCTGCGTCATCAGCGCGACCATGTACGGCTGCGAGATCGTCTGCTCCTCACCGATCGGGAGCGCGTGATCGCTGTAGGCGCGGGCGGCGAGGGTATCGTCGACGAAGAGGTGGCGCGGGAGCGCTTCCATGATGCGGAGAACGTGCGGATCGTGGATCCCGCGGGCCCGGAGCTGCTCCTCCACCATCCGCCGCCGGGCGACGGCCAGGTCGCTACGCCTCCGATTCATCGAGCGAAAGTCCGAGCGATTCGAGATCCACAATGGCCTTGTAGTCAGTGAGCTCGAAACTGAGCGGCGTGATCGAAACGTAGCCTTGCTCGACGGCGGTGAAATCGCTCGCCTCGTCGTGCTTCCACGTCGGCTCTTCGCCTCCGATCCAGTAGTAGAGCTTCCCCCTGGGATCGGTCTTCTCCACGATGACGTCTCGATAGACGCGCATTCCCAATCGCGTGACCCGGACCCCTTTGATGTCGCTCCACGGAATCGCCGGGATATTGATGTTGAGGCAGGAGCCCTCGTGGAGGCCGCGGCGAAGGAGCCCCTTCACGAGGCGATGCGCCACGCGGGCGCCGGGCCCGAAGTCGGCGGTCGGTTCCCACGTCGCGAGCGAAATGGCGATCGAGGGGATGCCCAGGAACATCCCCTCGCTCGCTGCGGCGACCGTGCCCGAATAGAGGACGTCGTTCCCCATGTTGGGTCCGTGGTTGATGCCCGAGACGACGAGCGCGGGCTTTCGCTTGAGGAACCCGTGCACTCCGAGGAGGACCGCGTCCGTGGGTGTGCCGTCGACGCTCATCACGCCGTCCCCGATCTTCCGGACGCGGAGCGGTCGGTGGAGCGTCAGGGCGTGGCTCGTCGCGCTCTGCTCGCGGTCGGGGGCGATGATCGAGATCGTCCCGAGCGGGGCGAGGGCCTCGGCGAGCGCGCGGATCCCGTCCGCCTGGATTCCGTCGTCGTTCGTGACGAGGATGTCCATCAGCGCCCAATGTGCCGGATCACGAGACGGATGAAGCGGAGCGTGTCCCGCACGGGGTCGATGTGGCTCCCCGGCGCGTTGTAGAGCGTCGGTACCGGGGCCTCCCCGATCGAGAAGCCCGCCCGCGCGGCCGCGATCAGGAACTCCGACTCGTACTCGAACCGGCGGCTCCGAGGGTGGACCGTGCGGAGCACCGAGGACCGGATCGCCCGGTACCCCGACTGGGAGTCGTGAATCCGCTGCCCCGCGAGGAGCGAGACGAGCCACGTCGTGACATCGTTCGTCGCGCGGCGAAGCAAGGGCATCCCGGTCCGATCCCGCTCCCGAGAGCCGACGACCAGGTCGGCGCCCTCGAGAGACGCCAGAAGGTTTGGCGCGGCCGCCGGATCATGCTGGCCGTCCGCATCCATCGCGATCACCGCGTCCGCGCCGCGGCGAAGCGCCTCGGCGAATCCCGACTCGAGGGCCGCCCCTTTTCCGCGATTGACCTCATGCCGCACCACGGCCGCCCCGGCTTCGCGCGACCGCTCGCCGGTGGCGTCCATGGACCCGTCGTCCACCACGATCACCTCCGCGGACGGGAGAACGCGCCGGAGGCCGCGCACGACGTCGCCCACCGTGGCCGCGGCGTCGCGCGCCGGGATCACCGCGATCACCTTCATCCCTCCGACGGGTCCCCGGCCGCGGCCGCGCGCGGAGGCCAAGGGCTCCAATCGAACCACTGCGTGGGGTGGGCGCGGACATGGGCCTCGAAGAATCCCTGGAGGCGCGCCTCGGCCAGGCTGAGCGCGATGCCTCCCCCGCACGGCTCGATCGAGAACGCCGGGTGGAATCGCACCTCCACCTCTCCGTCGGGAGCGCGCCAGGCGACCCCCGCCAGGACCTGGGCGCTCGCGCGTCGCGCCAGGAACAGAGGCGCCGGATCGACGCGCACGAGCGCGGGTCCGCCGGCATGGTCTTCGGCTCCCGTGGGATGGGCCCGCCTTCGGGCTCCTCGGTCCACGAGCGCGGCGATCCAGCCGCCGGCGCGGAGCCGCGCGAGGGCCGCGGAGGCGGGCCGGTCCGCGCTCAACGTCCGCACGCCGAAGGCGGCACGCCGCGCCGCGAAGAAGCGCTCGACCGCTGAGAGTCGATGGACCTGGGCGAGCGCATCCACGGAGCCTACCTCCCGGGCAAGCCACTGGAGCGCGAGCTCCCACGGGCCGAAGTGGCCGCTGACCAGGAGCGTCGAGCGCCCGGACGCGCGCGCTTCCCGGAGGATTCCGCGGGCCTCCTCGTCGAGGCGCACGCGCGGTGCGTTCCGCGCCCGCGCGTCGGCCGCGAGGAAGTCCCGCAAGGCCCGCGCGAACGCGCGGTGCGTCTCCCGCGCCGTCGGAATCGGACCCACGGCGCCCGACTCGGACCAGACGCGGCGGAGCCGCCGATCGACCGCGCGGGTCCGCCCGGGATGGCTCAGGACGCAAAGGTCCGCGACCGCCACCGCGAGGGTGTCGCTCGCCCAGCGCGGCAGATGCCGCGCCGCGGAGGCCGCGAGTATGTAGCCGATGTCGGTCACGTGCGGGTCGAGGATCTCTGGGTGGAATGGCGACGCCCCGGGGTTCGGACCCCGGGGCGCAGCGAGACAAACGAGCTCAGATGGTCGGGGCGACAGGATTTGAACCTGCGACCACCTCCACCCCAAGGAGGTGCGCTACCGGGCTGCGCTACGCCCCGACCTCTTCATGCGGCTTCGGGTGGCACCGTTCGCGGCAATGGTACACGACCCCCGACGGAGCGGACAAGAGGCAGCGCCCAAGGCCGGACATCGCCGGGAGCGCCGGCCCCTCGACCGTCAGCGTCGCGCGCGCCCTCTGGCCTGGGCTTCCTGGCGAAGAAGGTTCAGGAGGCCCTCCATGTCCTTGCGCAGCGCGCGCAGGGTCTCTTCCCGGTCCAGCTTGCTGAACGGGAGCTCGATCTGCTCCTTCTCGTCCCGGCCGTCCAGGATCCTCCGCCTCGCGCCCGCGATCGTGAAGCGCTGGTCGTAGAGGAGCTGCTTGATCTCGAAGAGAACCTCCACGTCCCGCTTGCGGTACATCCGGGCTCCACCTCGCCCCTTCTTCGGGCGGAGCATCTTGAACTGCGTCTCCCAGTAGCGGAGGACGTGCGGTTTGACGCCGACCAAGTCGCTCACTTCGCTGATCGAGTAGTAGAGCCTACCTGTCGGAAGCGACTTCAATGGATCACCTCCTGGATAGGGTTCCTGCTTCCGGCTTCAAATCCCGTGTCAAAAGCTCGCGCATCGCGGTCTTCGCGCTCTTCCCTTCGTAGAGGATCGCGTGGACCTGCTCCACGATGGGAAGCTCGACGCCGTGGCGGCGGGCAAGGTTGACGGCCGCCTCCGCGGTGCCCACGCCTTCCACGACCATCGGCGAGGACGCGAGCGCTTCCTTCAACGTCGCCCCGCGGCCGATGGCCTCTCCGAGCCGGCGGTTTCGGCTGTGCCGGCTCGTCGCGGTGGCGATCAGGTCGCCCATTCCGGCGAGACCCGCGAAGGTCTCCCGCCTCGCGCCCAGGACCTCGCCCAGCCTCGATATCTCGGCGAGACCTCGCGTCATGAGCGCTGCCCGGGTGGAGTCGCCGAAGCCGAGTCCGTCGGCGATTCCGGACGCGATCGCGATGACGTTCTTGAGCGCGACCCCGATCTCGACCCCGATCACGTCGTCGTTCGTGTAGATGCGAAGCCAGTCGGTGGAAAAGGTTTCCTGAGCATTCGCTGCGAGCGGCGCGCTCTCGGACGCGGCCACGATGAGGGTAGGCACGCGGCGCGCGACCTCCTCGGCATGGCTCGGCCCCGCGAGCACGACCACGCGCTCGCCCAGTCCCTTGGGAAGCGTCTCCGCCAAGACCTCGCTCATCCGGCGGAGCGTCTTCGTCTCGAGTCCCTTGGTCGCCACCGTCACCCATTTCACGCCCTTGAGCGACTTCTCCGCCTCGGCCGCGAGCCTCGTCGCGGTCGCGCGGAGCGCGTGGGAAGGGGTCACGAAGAGCAGGACGTCCGCGTCGGCCGCCGCGTCGGGAAGAGTGGACGTGATCTCGATCGCGTCGGGGATTCGCACATCCGGGAGGAAGCGGTCGTTCGACCGCGTGCGGCGCATCTGTTCGGCGAGATCCGCCTCGAACACCCAGAGCCGGACCGCGTGGCCGCGGCTCTCGAGCACGATCGAGAGCGCGGTTCCCCATCCTCCGCCTCCGATCACACCGATCTTCACTGGCGGCGCTCCGAGGCCGCGCCCAAAATGGGCGGCTCGGTTCCCTTCAGCAATCGGCGGATGTTGGGGAGATGCCGGACGATGATGAGAAGGGCGATCACCGCGGAGACCGTGATGAGGATCCCGCGCTGTGGATCCCTCGCGGTCTGCCAAGCGACGAGGAACGGATAGGAGATCGCGGCGCCGATCGACCCGACCGAGACGCGCCGGGAGATCGCCACGAGGATGATCCAGAGGCCAAAGGCGAGAAGCGTGGGCCGGGGCAGGATGCCGAGGAAAACACCGAGGCTCGTCGCCACTCCGCGGCCGCCTTTGAAGCCGAGCCATGGAGAGAAGACGTGCCCAAGGATTGCGGCGATGCCGGCCGCGAGCGTTGGAGCCAGCAGGTCGGCCGGGGAGCCGCCGGCCGCAGTCCCGCTCGTCAGCCCGCCGGCCGCGATCCCGCTCGCGAGGCGCGGAACCATCGACGCCGCGAACCCCTTAAGGGCATCGAGAAGGAAGACGAGGGCCCCCCACCGCGCACCGAGGACCCGAAACGCGTTGGTGGCGCCGATGTTCTTGCTGCCGGCGGTCCTGAGGTCGACGCCCCGGGCGCGTCCGATCAGGAGGCCCGATGGAATCCCGCCGAGCAGGAAGCCGACCAGCACGGAGGCGATTAGGAGCGGAATGGTCTGTCCTCCGGTAACGAGCGATCTAAGCGGCTAGTGGCTTGCCTTCCACTCGAGCACGATCGGCGTGCCCTGGAAGCCGAATCGCTCGCGCAACTCTCGCTCCAGGTAACTTACATAATTCTTCTGACGATATCGAGGATTGTTAACGAAAAGGGAGAATGTCGGGGGGCGGCTCCCGGTCTGGGCCGCGTAGTAGAGCTTCAGGTGGCGGCCGCTGGGAGTGGCCGGCGGGGTCACGCGACCGAGGATCTCGTGAACGGCCCGATTGAGCTCCGCGGTCGGGATCGAGCGCGCGTATTCCTCGTAGACCTCGGTGCACGCCGGTAGGACCCGAGGGACGCCCTTCCCGGATTCGGCGGAGACGTAGAGGCGCGGCACGAAGCCAAGGAACGGATACTGACGGGGGAACTCCTCGTCGATCAGCTGGCGGACCCCGACCGGATCGTCGACCAGGTCCCACTTGTTGAAGACCACGACGATTCCCTTCCCCTGGTCCTCGGCGAGCGCCGCGAGGTGCGCGTCCTGGCGCGACGGCTCGCGGGAGACGTCGATCACGAGGATGACGAGGTCGGCCCGGGAGATCGCGCGAAGCGCGCGCGTGACGCTGTAGTACTCGACCGGGTCGGTGACCTTTCGGTCCCGCCTGAGGCCGGCCGTGTCTACGAGAACGTAGGTCCTCCCGCCGCGCTCGAAGGTCGTGTCGACGGCGTCGCGGGTGGTCCCGGCCACGGAGTCGACGACCATCCGCTCCTTCCCCAGCAGCCGATTCACGAGCGACGATTTCCCGACGTTGGGCCGGCCCACGACCGCGATCCGGATCGCGCCCTCGACTTCAGGCGTCTCCTCGGGCTCGGGAAGGCACCCGATGACCTCGTCGAGCAGCTCCCCCGAGCCCCGGCCGTGAAGCGCGGAGACCGGGATCGGATCGCCGATGCCGAGGGAGTAGAAGTCGGCCAGATCCTCCTCGCGCGCCGCCGAGTCGGCCTTGTTGGCGATGACCAGCATCGGCCGCCCTCGCCTGCGGACCCGATCGGCCACCTCGCGGTCGAGCGGCATGATCCCCTGCGTCGCGTCCACCACGAGGAGCGCCACGTCGGCCTCCTCGAGCGCCTGGGCCGTCTGGCTCAGGACCTGGCGCTGGATCGGATGCGGGCTCCCGGGATCGATCCCGCCCGTGTCGACGAGGAGGAAATGCCGCCCGCTCCACTCGGCTTCCGCGTAATGCCGGTCGCGCGTGAGCCCCGATAGCTCATCCACGATGGCCCGGCGCTGTCCGAGGAGCCGGTTGAATAACGTCGACTTCCCCACGTTGGGACGGCCGACGATGGCGACGATGGGGAGCACGGGCGTGTCCTAGGGGCCGACCGGCGAATCGAACCCGATTTGAACCGGGACGCCGAGTCTCTGCTCCAGGTCGCCGCGGGTTCGATCGTCGAGAAAGATCTCGCGCTCCTTGAGACAGTTGGGAGGAAGGAGCACGCGGTCGGCGGGACCGTGCGCGACGAGCGCCCGCTCGATGTCCGCGCCGACGAGAAGCCCGCTCACCGTGACCGAATCGCCGAAATAATCATTCGTCACGACGCAGATGGAGGCGTCAACGCTGCCGGGAGGGCGATCGGATAGAAGCCGCTCGAGGGTCGGCGCCGCGCTGGTCCCGGTGACGACGGCGACCCGCTCCCGGGATCCGTTCCTTGCCCGGATCTCATCCCTGCCGTCCATCCACTGGTCGATCGTCGCCCGAAGCATCCCGATTCCGTTCTCGAGCTGCGGGAACCCCTCGTAGGCCCGCGCCGAGGGCACCGGCTCGCCGGCGAGAACGTACATCTCGTCCGCCGCGAAGACGACCCGGCTCCTCGAGCGTTTCCGGAACGTGGCCTGGTGTTGATGGACGATCTCGAGGGACGCGCGCGCGTCCTCGGACGTGAACGGTCGAAGGTCGGGAAGCCGGGCGCGATGCTTGGTGAGCCCGACAGGCACGACCGCGATCGTCTTCACCCGCGGATGGCGCTCCCCCAGCTCCGCGATCGATTGGGTGAGAACCGCGCCGTCGTTGATCCCCGGGCAAACGACGAGCTGGGTGTGGAGATCGATGCCGGCCGCTGCGAGCCGGTCGATCTGCTTTAGGATTTGACCCGATTTGGGATTCTTCATCAGGCGGATCCGTACGTCGGGATCCGTCGCGTGCACCGAGACGTAGAGGGGCGAGAGACGCTCGTCCAGGATTCGCTGGAAGTCCGCCTCGGACAGGTTGGTGAGCGTTATGAAATTCCCGTGGACGAACGAGAAGACGTAATCGTCGTCCTTGATGAGGAGCTCGCGCCGGACGCCCTTCGGGTGCTGGTAGACGAAGCAGAACACACAATTGTTGTGGCAGCGCTTCGGCTGGCGCGCCTCGAACTCGGCGCCGAAGGAGACGCCGTACTCCCGCTCCCCCGCGACCTGCCGCTCCACGCCGTCCTTGCCCAGGATCCGGAGCAGGAGGCGCTCTTCGGAGATCTGGGCGCCGAAATCGATCTCGTCGTTCAGGGCGACCCCGTTGATCTCCAATATCCGCTCACCGGCCCGAAGCCCGAGCCGCGCGGCCAAGCCGCCGGACTCGATTTTTGCGATGGTGAATGGGTCGCTAAGGCCGATCACGGAATCAACTCCCGGTTCGAGGGACGAGCGTCGAAGTCGTGGGATCAAGGCATGAGTGAGGCAAGGGAGGCAGACAAGCGTGGATACTGGAGCGGGCAACGGGATTTGAACCCGCGACCTTCAGCTTGGGAAGCTGACACTCTACCACTGAGTTATGCCCGCTCCCGATGCAACTCCCAGACCGAGCGTAGGGGGAACGGGGTGCCGTGGTCAAGAATCAATTCGGCTCGCGATCGTCCGGGCCACATCCGGGAACTGCTCGGGCGATTCCAGATCGAGCCAAACCACGTCTTCCACCTTCCGGAACCACGTTTCCTGCCGTTTGGAGAGTTGTCGGGTCCGGAGCGCGATCGTCTCCACCGCCGACTCGAGCGAGCTCTCTCCCCGCAGGTGCGCGAGGAGCTCCCGGTAGCCCAGGGTCTGGACCCCGGGCGCGTCGGCGGGCAGCCCCGCCGCGAGAAGCGCGCGCGCTTGATCCAGAAATCCGTCGCGGAGCTGATCCTGGATGCGCGACGCGATCCGGAGCGCGAGGATCGGGCGCGGCCATCGGATCCCGAACCTGATCGCCGGAAGCGGGGCCCGGCGGCGCTCGCGCCGGAGCGCCGTGATCGGCTTCCCGGTCAGCTCATGCACCTCGAGCGCGCGGATGACGCGAACGGCGTCCGCTCCCAGGATCTTGGAATGCGCCTCCGGATCCACCCGCTCGAGCTCGGCCCGGAGCGCCGGCAGACCCTCGCGCGACAGCCTTTCTTGGAGTCTGGCGCGGATGCCTTCGTCCCTCCCGGGCCCCTCGAACAGCCCGTCGAGGAGCGCGCGCAGGTAGAGCCCCGATCCGCCGACGACCAAGGCGGTCCCGCCGCGCGTCAGAATTCCATCAATGGCCACACGTGCCTCGCGCGCGTAGCGTCCGGCGCTGTACGACTCGCCCGGCGGCAGGAACGACGCGAGGTGATGCGGAGCCACGGCGCGGTCCCGCTCGCTCGGCGCCGCGGTGCCGATCTCGAGCCCTTGGTAGATCTGGCGTGAATCGGCCCCCACGATCTCCGCTCGTATCCTGCGGGCGACCTGGAGCGCGATCTCGCTCTTCCCTGCGGCGGTGGGACCGAGGACGACGACGGGGCGGCGGGGCACGGCCCGCTCAGCGCCGGCCAAAGCGCCGGTCCAGCTCCTCCATCGCGACGCGCACGTAGGTGGGGCGCCCGTGCGGATCGCCGTGCGGAAGGCTCGTGGCGAAGAGGCGGTCGAAGAGGGCGCGCCGCTCCTCGGGATTCAGCGCCTGCCCGGAGCGAACGGCGGCGTGGCAAGCGTAGGTCTTCGCGATCCGTTCCTCGGGCGGCTCCGAGGCGTCGACGTCCGCGTGTCCGTCATCCCCGCATAGGAGGCGCTTCAGGGCCTCGATCGCGATGTCCTCGGGGAGCGAAGCAGGAACTCCCCGGATCGCGACCTGGCGGTCCCCGAAGAGGGAGATGTCGTACCCGATCCGCCGCGCGTGGGGCTCGAGCATGAGGAGCGTGTCCAGCTCCTGTGCCGAGACCTCGAGGACGCGCGGGAAGAGGAGGCTCTGGCTCACGCCGGCTTCTCCGAAGAGGTGGATGCGCGCCTCCTCGTAGAGAATCCGCTCGTGCGCCGCGTGCTGATCGACGATGACGAGGCCGCCGCGGATCGGCGCCAGCAGGTAGCGGTCGTGGAGCTGCCAGATCGGGATCTCCGGCTCGGCGAGGCTCTCGCGGACGTCGCCGACCTCAACCTCCCGCGCCGTGTCCGATCCAGTTCCTTCCTCGGGTGGAGCGTAGAGCGTGCGCGCGGCCGCGATCCCGTCCCACAGAAGCTGGGAGGGCGTGAGCGTCCCCGCGCTCCCCGGCAAACCCGGCGCTGCGCCGGGGCCGCGGGTCGGAGTTCCCTCCTCCGGCGCCGCACCCTCCCCGCCGACGCCGAGGGCGACCGGGACGTAGCGCTTCATCGTCTGCTCCACGGCGCGTCGCGTCGCCTGGAAGAGCGCCGACTCGTCCCGGAAGCGCACCTCCCGCTTCGTCGGGTGGACGTTCACGTCGACCTGCGCCGGATCGATCTCGATCAGGATGAGCGCGACCGGGTGGCGGTCCCCTGGGATCAGATTTCCGTAACCTTGGCGAAGGGCCGCGCCGATCGTGGGCGAGGAGAACACGCGACCGTTGACGGCGAACACCTGGTGCTCGCGGCTCGCGCGCGCCATCTCCGGCGGGCCCAGGATCCCCCGCAGGCGAATGCCGGCGGCCGCTCCCTCGAACGGGGCCGCGCCCTCGACCGCGCCGCGCCCGTAGAACACCTGCCACCGCTCGAGAAGATCCTCGGTCGCTGGGAGATCGGTGTTTTCCCTGTCGTCCACCTTGAATCGCCAGTGGACCCGCGGGGTGACGAGAGCGTAGCTCCAGACCACTCTCGAGAGCACGCGGCTCTCGGACTCGCGGGAGCGAAGAAAGCGGAGGCGGGCCGGCGTGTTGAAGAAGAGATCCTCTACCACAACCGTCGTGCCGACCGCGCGGCCGATCCCCGAGACCGAAATGACCGTGCCGCCCAGGACCTCGATCTGGCTCCCGGAGAGATCGTCCGCGGAGCGGGTCGAGAGCGTGAGGCGGGAGACCTCGGCGATCGACGCGAGCGCCTCCCCCCGGAAGCCCAGGGTCCGCATCGCGGCGAGGTCCTCCGCCCGTTCCAGCTTGCTCGTCGCGTGGCGCCGGACGGAGAGCAGGGCGTCCTCCCGCGACATGCCGTGGCCGTCGTCCTGGATCCGGATCGACCGCTCCGGACTCGACGCTGTTTGGACAGCGATGAGCCGGCTCCCGGCGTCGAGGGCGTTCTCGATCAGCTCCTTGGCCACGGCGGCCGGCCGGTCGATTACCTCGCCGGCGCGGATCTTCGCAACGACTTCATCGTCCAGGATTCGAATCGCGGCCATGGTGCTCAGGGAAGACGAAGGATCGGGAGCTCGCGTGGGAAGCGTGAGAGGAACTCGGCGCCCTTCGGGCCGACCACGACATCCTCTTCGAGGGAGATGAGCCCGTGCTCTTCGAGGTGGATGCTCGGCTCGAGCGTGAAGACGTTGCCCACGCGCACGGGCTCGAACGGCTCCCGTCCATACCGCTCCCAGCGCGGACCTAGGACGCCGCCGCCGTCGTGGACCGCTCGGCCGAGGTGATGCCCGAGGGCGTGCGGATACTCCGGATATCCGCGGGACAGGAGCAGCTTCCGGGCCTTCTCGTCGACCTCCCACCCGAGCGCGCCGGGAATCAGGGACCGCGCCGCGAGGTCGATGGCATCGACGATGGTCTGGTAGGCGCGTCGGACCGGCTCCGGCGCGGCGGAGCCGCCGGCGGGCGCCACGTACCAGAAACGCTGCAGGTCCGAGCAGTAACCGTTCAGGATGATGCCGAAATCGACGTGGACGGCGCAGTTCAGGGTGACGGGCTCTTCGCTCGGGCCCACGTGGCCGATGGGCGATTTCGCGCCGACCGTCACCGTCGGGCAGTGGTGCTTGGGCCACGCGGTCCGGACGCCGCCGCGGGCCGCCTCGGCGTGAAATTCCCCCGCGATCTGGCGGGCCGTCTGACCGACGCGAATACGGTCGCGCACGCGGTCGAACATCAGCTCGGTTTCGTTCACGGCCAGGGTCACGAGCCCGCGCTCCTCCTCGAGCTTGACCCCGCGCAGAACGGAGAGCAGCGGCGCCGCGCTTACGATCCTCGAGGCGAAGGGCGTTCCGGCCAGGCTCTCCGCGAGATAGTCGCGCAATCCTGCCGTGATTCCGTCCGCGAGCGCGTCATCGATCGAGAAGTTGATCCCGATGCGCGCCGGGTCCCTCTTCCGCAAGAGCTCGAGAAGCTGGGCGCGCGGACCTTCCCGGTACGTCACGACCTCGTCAAAGAGGCCGAGGCGGACCAGATCGGGCGCGTCGAATGTCGCCACCAGGGCCGCGGACCAATCGCGCGTGACCAGGAAGAACGTCGTCCACGTGAAGTCGAGATCGAAGAAAAAGCGAAGGATGGGGTCCGGCCGCTCGGCGGACTCGCGCACCACCACGAGCCACGCGTCGAGCCCGCTCGATTCGAGGAGCGACTGCGCCTGGGCCAGCTTCAGCGCGCCGATGCTGGGCGCTCGCGTCTCTACCGGGGCCGTTTCCATGCGGATACGATAGCTCGAGCCGAGCCCGCGCGGCAAGTCATTGTCCGAGGGGAGGACTGCTAGGCGCCCGGGTAACTGCTCCGGATGAGGGCGAGAAGCTCGCCGCCTGTGGATACCTCGTCGGGATAGCTGTATTGACGCCCGACGAGACGGATGTCGTCCGCGTCGGGGAGCGACTGGACCGTGTCGAGCCGTGGGACCAGATGATCGAGCCGCTTCAACAGCGCTCCCTCGTCCTTGTCCGACTCGGGCGAGAGCACCGCGAAGCGTCCCCCGCCGAGGCGGGCCACGGTGTCGACCTCGCGGACGTTCTTCGCGAGCGCCTGGGCGAACTCGCGGACGAAGCTCTCGGTCCACTCGGGGCCGTGCCTGCGCTCGAGGCGCTCGTACCCCGAGATCGAGCAGATCGTGAGCAGGATGCGGTCGTGGTACCGCTCGGCGCGCTTCACCTCTTCCTGGACCCTCGCCTCCAGTCCGGCGCCGCCCAGAAGGCCGGTCACCGCGTCGTGCGGATCGGGCGGCTCGCAGACCTCGGCGCGCGCCTGATCCCAGGCGAGGGCGATATAGAGCGCGAGCTTCCGGACCGCGTCGAGCTCGGCCGCGCCCAGGCTCAAAGACCCGACGCGTGCCTCAGGCGGAGACGACATCGCGATCCCGAGCGCGCCCACGACGCGGTCGGAGGAGCGGATCGGAACCGCGGCGAACTCCGTGCGCGCAGCGTCCGTGCCATCGGGCCTGGCGGATCCCGCGATCGAGCTCGATTCGGTCCCGTGCTCCAAGGCGAGCGCGGTCAGATCCTCATCCATCTTCGTGAGCACGGCCTGGTCGGCTTCGGACCCCTCGAAGGCGGTCCGGGACATGGTTCCGTCCTTGTGATTTCGGAGCCTTACGGTGACGAGGCCCCGGCCGAACAGCTCCCGGAGGGCCGCCAGCGATTCGGTCAAGAGGGACTCCAGATCGTGCTGCACCATGAGCCGCGGCGCGATGTCGGCCAGCATGCCGGAGAGGATGCCTTGCCGGGTGGCCATCCCGTGGTCGCGGTGGATGCCGGCGAGCCGGGCCAGGAACGACGCGATGCGCGTGATCAGCCGGGTGTGCTCCTCGATGTCGGTCGCGATCCGCTCCATGCACTCGATCGCGAGCACGCCCAGCGCGCGGGCCTCGCCGATCGGCGCGACGACCATGTTGGCGGCGGGCTCCCCCGCGTCGGCGTCCGAAGGGCGCGCGAGGCGAGAGGCCAGGAACAGGGACTCGCCGTTCTTGTACGCGCGGCTGTAGAGGCCTCCGGTCATCGGGAGCCGTCCCTCCGTTCCCGTCTCCGTCCCGGACGAAATGACCCGGAAACGTCCAGCGTCCGGCTCGGCGATGCAGATGTGCGCCGACTCGGCCTCGAGATGCGCCGCGAGCTTCGTCGCGGCGATCCGGAAGCGCTCGGCCAGGGGCAGGTCCTCACGGGCGAACGCCTGCTCCAGCGCCCGCCGTGCCCGGAACTCGACCGCGTCGGCGTCGCGCTTCAGCCCCTGGATCACCCGCTCGAGGATCGCGGAGATCTGGGTCGCGATCTCGGTCAGGCGTCCGAGGTCCTGCTCGTCGAAGCGACGGTCGGGCCGGTCGCTCGAGACGTTGAGCACGCCGATCACGCGTCCGTCGAGCTGGATCGGCGCCGACATCGCCGCCGAGATGCGGGATCGCTCCCGCGTGTCGCGGAATCGGGGATCGCCGATCCGTTCGTTGATGATGAGCGGACGACCCTCCAGAGCCACCTTCCCCGCGACGCCCTCGCCGAGCTTCTGCCTCGTCGCGCGCACGGTGTCGGCGGAGAGCCCGGTGGCGAATGCGATGCGAAGCTCCCCTTCCTCTTCGTCCAGGACCATGATCGATCCCGCCTCCGCCCGCGTCTGCTCCACCGCCAACGACAGGATCTCGCGGAATAGGCGCTGGCGGTCTTCGGAGAGAGCGAGCGCTTCCTGGATCTTGCCCAGTCGGGTCCCGGTCGCCTCGTCGAATAGCTCTTCCCAGTTCTCCAGGGGCGTGGGGTCGCCGGTGGCGTCGGCGCGCGTGCCCGCGACGAACGTGGACTCGAGGTCATCCAGGGTCATGAAGATCCGGTTCGATATGCCCGCGCGGGTGAGCGCGGCGGCGCTGGGCGTATCCATGGCGGGGAGAGCAACGCGGTCCGGCTTCAGAGCAAGGAGGTCGAGCGGCTCCGTGGAGCGGGGAATCTGGAGCACCTCGGCGATCTTGAGCGCCAGGGCCTCCGGATCCGGATGGCAGACGAGCGCGATCTCCACACCGGCCGTCTGTCGCGCGAGCGAAATCAGATCGACCCTGTCGTCAGGCAGGTCGAGAAACGCGAGCCTCATGGCACCCCTGCGTCGGCCGAATGAAATATAGCGTAGATATGCAGAGTGATCCGCGGGGCGAAACGCAAGGATTGTACCATTCGGAAGGCATGTTTCGGGGTGAGGCCGGAATCGGGCCGGGCTAGCGAGTTACGCGGGTCGCCGGAGGCTTAAGTTGAAGGGCGGCTCGGGGGTGCGCGGCTCGTCACCGCCATGCCCCGGCTCGTGGCCGTGCAAGATGCACGGCTATCGCGTTACGGTCACAACCTTGGCGGCCGCCACATTTCGATCCAGGTCGGACGCCCGCACGGTGATCCGATGCTCGCCCGGCGCCAGGTCGGACACCTCGAATCGGAATGTCTCCCGCCGCGCGTCGAAGATCCCGTCCTCCGGGAAGATGTCCGTCCAGTCGCCGCCGTCGACCGAATACTCGATCGAGGAAACGCGGGTGTCGTCATCCACGGCGGCACCGCTGACGGTGACGGTGGTCTTGCCGCCGCGCGCGGCGCCGGCCGATACGCGCAGCTCCTCCACGCGGGGAGGAACGTTGTCGATCTCGAACACCGTGCTCAGCCGCTCGCTCTTGAGCGCGACGCCGGGAGGGTTGTCCGGCGTGTCCGTCGCCTCGACCCGGACGCGGTACGTCCCGTTCGGGTACGACTCCGAGTCGAAGCTGTAGAGCCGCTCCGGATGATCGGAGACCAGGCGGCGCCATTCCTTCTCGTCGGAGGCCTTGATGGAGAGGTTGTATCGAAGCGCGTCCCCATTCGGGTCGAGCGCCTCCCAGGTGACCGTCCGGATGCCGCGCGCCCACGCGGTGCTCGCGTCGGAGACCTGCTTGGGTCCGACGCGGGGGAGGTTGTACTCCACCTTGAGACCGCCGGCAAAGGTCTGCGATATCGAGGGTGGGCGGTACTCCGGGCCCCCCTCCATGTACGGGTTGTCGGGCCCGAAGATCTGGATCGATCCGATCTCGGGCGGGAGATTCCTCGCCAGGAAAGCCACCTCGATCGAGGAAACGACGGGGCCCGCGCTCCCACTCCCCTTGAGGCCGAGGCGGTACTGGAGGAAGCGCGCGGCCGGGCTCTCCACGGGAACGCCCTCCTTCATCGGAACCGCCTTGGACCACGGGCTCCATCCCTCGTCGGGCTCCTCGCTCAGCCCGCTCCGCGTCGACCACGTGACCTCGCCCCCTCCCGTGATCCCGGCGATCACCTTCCCCCAGGACGCCACGGAGTGAAGGTCGTACGGCTGCGAGGTGTAGCTTCCCTCGCGCGCGGGTCCGGAGCCGAGGGCGTAAAGGATCGCGTCGTTCCCGGTAGCGATATAGGTCTCCCCGCCGCCGCGCGCGATCGCGAGGATCTGTTTTTGCTCGGGCACGCCGAGGAGCGAGTATTTCTTGTCGGTGCCGATGCGGAACAACGCCGCGGACTCCCCCGTCGCGGCCAAGACGGAGGTCGCGTCGTACGGGACCAAGGCATAGATGAAATCGGTCGGAGGCGCGTAGAGGAGTCGGGCGCTTCCGTCCGACTGGACCAGGAAGACCCCGCACTTCCCGCCGCCCTGGGGGGTCACGTCGATCCCGAAGCGGCCGTCGCCTCCGGTGCTCCGCTCGCTCGGCCCCTCCCCCGACTTGCCAGCCTGCGTCCGGTTCGTCCCGACCGCGATCGATCCGTCCTCGAGCACGGCGATCGCGCGGACCTCGTCCGCGTCGGCGTCGTAGATGACCCGCATGGATCCGGTCTTGTCGATGCGCAAGAGGAGCCCCTTCGAGGCGGTGCCGGCGAGGAGCGTGCCGTCCTTCGCCTCGGCGAGGGCCACGACGTTCACATCCTTCGTCTCGACGTGGACCGATCCCTTCTTCGGGCCGGTGATGCGGTAGATCTTCCCGTGGCTCCCGGTCCCCGCGTAGAGCGCCCCGTCCTTCCCCTGGAGGAGGGACCAGATCGATTCCTCGCCCGTCTCGAAGTAGCGGGTGGTGTCCCCGCGCGCTCCGACCCGGAATACCGTGCCGCCCGGAGCGGATCCCGCGAACAGGTTGTCGGCGGGGTCGATCGCCATGCAGGTGATCTCCGCGGCGCCGGTTTCCCAGAGAAGCGCGGCGCCCTGGCCGCGCGTCCAGCGGTAGATCCGCCCGTTGTCGCCCGTTCCGAAGTAGACCCGGCCCTTGGAGTCGCGCGCCGCACACCAGATATACGAGACCCCGTCCAGCCGCGTCACCACGGAATCCCACGCGGGGCCCAACGCGAGCGACCCGTCGCTCTCGATCGATACGCCCGCCACGTTCTCGCCTTCGAGGAACCCTTGAATGTCGGTGATCTTCCAGAACGAGGTCTTCACGGCCGCCGCGTCGGGAACGCTTCCCAGCAATCCCGTGATCAAGATCGCGCCGAACAGCCACTTGGCGTGCGTCAGCGTCAGGCTCCTTTCCGTCGAGAATCGGTGCGCATCAATGCACCCGGTCGGGCACGACGTCCAGCTTCGCCGTCTCGCATCCGTTCGTGACGGCTCCGAGGTCGACCGAGACTTCCTGAAGCGTGGCTCCCTTCGTCATCGACGTCGCGCCGGAGTTCCCCGCGCCTCCGAGCACTCCCAGAACCGAGGGCGGCGCCTGGGAGATCTCGCCTCCGCGGGCCGCAGCGCCTCCCTTGGCGCGGTAGAGCTGGACGTACATCCGATCGAGTCGGCGCTCCTGCTCGATCAGCCGCACGAGATCGTCGAAGGTGTCGGGCTTGAAGCTGTCCGGCGAGCGGTCGCGATCCCACTTGTCCGTCTCCTGGCCGTCGCAGACCCGGACCGTCAGCTCTCCCTCGGGCGTTTGCGGCGGCACGCGGAGCCGGACGCGGCGCGTCTCCACCGCGCGGCCGCCCCGTCGGATCGCGACCTCCACTTCCACGGAGTCGCCCGGCGCCGCGGTCGCGGGATGCACGCGCACCTCGCTGATTCGCGCGGCGTCGAGCCCGATCGACGCGCTCACGTCGACCGTGACCGAGTCGAGCGTCGAAGGGCGGAAATGATCGCTCAAGAGGAGCGTGAGCGATTGCGTGACCTCATCCCCGACTCCCGAGATCGGCGATTGGGTGAGCAGCACGTTGCCCTTCCGTACCGTCGTCGCGCCGGCGTTCATGTGGAACGTCAGGTCGTATCGGACGGTCGCGTACCCGGACTCGTAGAGCGCCTCCGAGATCGAGTTCACCACCGTCATGCCCACGAGGCTCGGCGTCAGGAGGCGGCTGCGCGCGACTTCGAAGTGGTACTGCCTTCCGAGCTTCCCGCTCCCCGCGATCGTGACCGCGACCGGGATCATCGCCGGTTCCGCGCCGATCTCTCCGGCGATGCCCACGCTTCGGTCCGCGAGGAGCGTTCCGCAGGGGGTCGTCGCCGATCCCACCTTGGTCGAGATCTGCTGATTCGCGAATACGGTATGAATCGTGGCAGCGGTGAGCGGGAATCGGACCCAGCCCATCCCTGAGAACGGATGGCCGAACGCGAGAACCCGATCGCCGTCGCGATAGGTGAGGGTGCCGATCGCGGCGGCCGACCAGTCGCCGCGGATCAGCTCCACCCCGACGGCGGAGCCGGGCACGAGGTCGTCACAGGAGATGCCCGGCTCCGAGCCCCCGCCGGGTCCTGCCACGAAGCCGCGCTCCCTTAGCCACGGCTCCAGGTACGCGATCGCATCCGATGTGAATCCGGAGAGGACGAGCGGCGTCGCGATCGGCCGTGCGCCGGAAGGATCTCCGGAGCTGCCGCCGGGCCCGCCATCCAGCGAGCCCAACCGCCTGTCGACTTCCTCCGACGGGGGTGTCCCGCCCGACGGGAAGAGATGGAGCATTTCGCCGATCGGCGTGATGCCGCCGACCGGATCCTTCGAGAAGGCCCAGGTGTAGGCGACGGCGCCCAGGAGCCTCCCGTTGATGTAGACCGGGCTTCCGCTCATCCCCGCGATGATTCCCGTGCGCTCGAGATAGGCACCCTGCGCACGCACCAGGACCAGGGTGGCACCCGGCCGCTGCCCCTTCAGAACGCCGAGGATCGTGACGGGAAATGAATCGATGCGCGTTCCTTCGAAGACGGTCAGCCCGATCCCGGTCATTCCGGCGCGGACGGAATCGACGGGAAAGACGCCGGGGATCGTCGGCTTCGGGGAGGCGGGGCGCGATGGCGCGGTCTTCGCGGTCTTCGCGGCCTTCGCGGGCGCACCCGCCGCGGCCGCGCGCTTTGTAGGCGCGGCCTCCGCGAGCGTGGCGGCCGTCAAGCCTGCGAGGATGAGAACGAGGGGAACGCACCGCCGGAGGAAGGTCATCGGTCGCGGTGGAGCATAGGGACTCCGCGCAGGTCCGTCAACGTGCCCCGCCGGCGCGCGCCTTCTCGCGCAGACGCGCGAGCTCGTTCAGCGCTTCGATCGGCGTCATCGCTTCCACCTCGACGTCGGACAATTCCCCGAGGAGGGCCGCGCGCTCGTCGGGACCGACGCCGGCGGCGTCGGGTTGCGTTGTGGACTCCTCCGGCAGCGGCCCGCCCCCCTCGCTCTCCCGGCGAGCGAGGCGCGCGTGCTCCGCTTCGAGGCGCCCGAGAATCTCGCGCGCCCGCTCGAGCACGGGGCCGGGCACGCCCGCGAGCTGGGCCACGTGGATGCCGTAGGATCGGTCGGCCCGCCCGGGCGCGATTTGATGAAGGAACACGATCTCGCCACGCTGCTCGGCGACGCGGACGGTCCGGTTGCGGACACGGCTCAGGGTGTCCTCCAGGTCGGTCAGCTCGTGGTAATGCGTCGCGAAGATCGTGCGCGGCTTGGCGCGGGCGCCGTCGTGGAGCGCCTCGGTCACCGCCCAGGCCAGGCTGAGGCCGTCGTACGTGCTCGTTCCGCGCCCCACCTCGTCCAGGAGCACCAGGCTTCGGTCGGTCGCCTGGCGAAGGATCGCCGCGGTCTCCTGCATCTCGATGAAGAACGTCGAGGCGCCTCGCGCGATCTGATCGGACGCCCCAACGCGCGTGAAGATGCGGTCGACCAGACCGATCGACGCCGACTCGCACGGTACGAAGGAGCCCGCCTGCGCGAGGAACACGCAGAGGCCCACCTGGCGGAGGAACGTCGATTTGCCGCCCATGTTGGGACCGGTGATGATCCAGATCTGACCGGATTCGGCGTCGATCTCGCAGTCGTTGGGAACGAATCGCCCCGGATCGAGCGAGCGCTCGACCATCGGATGACGGGAGCGGGTGAGGAGAAGCTCCCGCTGCTCCGAGAGCGTGGGACGGGCCCAGCGCTCCCGTGCCGCGGTGTCGCCGAGCGAGAGGTGAAGATCGAGCTCGGCAACGACCCGCGCCGCGGCGTGGAGGTCCCCCATCGCTGCGACCGCGTGGCCGCGCAGCCGTTGGAAGTGCTCCGCCTCGAGGCGATGGCTCTCGGTGCTCGCGGCCTCGATCCGCTCCTCCATGCGGCTCAGGTCGGCCGTCACGAACCGCTCGGCTCCCGTCAAGGTCTGCCGGCGCACGTAGTCCTCAGGGACGCGGGAGAGCTGCGACCGGGTCACCTCGATCACGTAGCCGAAGACCCGGTTATAGATGACGCGGAGGTTCGGGATCCCGGTCCGCTCCCGCTCCCGGGTCTCGAGGGCGAGCACCAGCGCGCGGACGTCGGAAGTATCCGCGCGATACCTGTCGAGCTCGGGATCGTAGCCGGGGCGGACGATTCCCCCTTGGGTCGCGACGAGCGGAAGCTCCTCGGCGAGCGCGACCTCGAGTCGCCCCGCGAGGTCGGAGAGATCGGGAAGGCCGGCGAGCCATCCCTCCAGCACCGCGCCGGGCCGGGCCTCCAGCATGAGCCGGATTGCGGGAAGACGGCGCAGGGCGTCGCGCAGCACGCCGAGGTCGCGTGGCGTGGCGCGGCCGGAACCGAGGAGCCCCAGCGTCCGCTCGAGGTCTGGAAATCGGTGGAGCCGGTCGCGCGCTTCCGCGCGGAGCGTGGCGGCCGAAGCGAAGCACGCGGTCCGGTCAAGGCGAGCCTCGATCACCGCGCGATCCCGCGCCGGCGTCCGGAGCAAGGCTCGGAGGGCCCGCGCCCCCATCGCGGTTTCGGTGCGGTCGAGCAGGTTGAGGAGAGTCCCGGCCGGTCCGGCGGACGACTCGAACACTTCGAGATTCCGAAGGGTGACCTCGTCCACGACCAGGGGGCTTCCCTCGCGCAGGCGGCGGAGCTCGCGAATCTGCGGGAGGTCCGATTTCTTGAGCGACTGGAGATAGCCGAGGAGCGCGCCGCCGGCGCCAAAGCCCTCGCGCGCCGTTTCCAGGCCGAACGCGTCGAGGCTCAGCACCTCGAACTTCCGCTGGATCGCCTCGCGGCCGCTCCGCGCGTCGAAGCGTGCCCGCTCCCATCGGGTCACAGGAACGTGGTCCGGTAGGTTCATCCCCCCTCCGCCGCCGTTTCCGGGAAGGCCGCGCTCGTCTCCGGGGCGTTCGGGCTCTGCCGGGAGCAACACCTCGCGCGGCGGATATTCCAGGAGCAAGGAGGCGATCTCCTCGAGAGGTACCTCGCCCACCCGAAACTCCCCGGTCGAGACCTCGGCCACGGCCACGCCCGCGCGCGACTCCCCGAGGAGGAGCGCGACGATGTAGTTGCTCTCGCTGGATTCCAGGAGGCCCAGCCGCGTCACGGTCCCGGGCGTGACGACCTCGACGACCTGGCGGTCCACGATCCCCTTCGCTCCCTCGGCGGGCTCCATCTGCTCGGCGATGGCGACCGAGAAGCCCTGCGCCACGAGCCGCTTCAAATATCCTTCGACGGCGTGGTACGGGACCCCGGCCAGCGGAAGCGGATCGCCTTTCTTGTCGCGCGAGGTGAGCGCGATTCCCAGGACGCGGGAAGCGACGAGTGCGTCGTCGCCGAAGGTCTCGTAGAAGTCCCCCATCCGGAAGAGGAGGATGGTCCCGGGGTGCTCCGCCTTGAGCCGGCGGTACTGCTCGAGCATCGGGGTTGCTTCCACCGGGGGGTAGCCCTACCGCGGTGCGATGGTGTAGGAGAAGCCTCGCTCGCGCCGGAGCCGCTCGCCCAGGGCGCGGGCTTCGTCGCGCGTGGAGAAGGCGCCCGCGCGCACGCGGAAGATGGTGGGGGTTTCCGTGCCTTGCTTCACCGAGACGTCGTCGACGCCGGCCAGCTTGAGATCGCGGGCGAGCGCCTCGGCGAGCTCGCGCCGGCTGAACGCGCCGACCTGAACCACGAAGCCGCCCCCCAGCGGGAACGTCGGGCTCGAGGACGCGACCCGGATGCCCCGGTCCCGGGCCCGAGTGGCCTCGTAGGAATTCGGGTATCGGACCATCACCTGGCGGAACGCGCCGGCGGCGTCGCCCGGACGCCCCACCGCTTCAAGGCTCAACGCCATCGCGTAGAGCGCCTGCGGCCCGTAATCTCCCTTGGCGTGGCGCTCGAGCAGGAGCCGCAGGGCTTCGATCGCCTCGGCCGGCTTGCTCGCGCGGATCGCCGCCTGGGAGACCGCGAAGTAGTAGGCCTCCTCCTGGGGTGTCCCGGCGAGATCGGCCTGCGCGGAGCGGAAGAACGCGAGGGCGCCCACGGCGTCCCCGCGCGCGAGCTGGGCCAGTCCGCGTTGCACGAGGGCCTGCCTGCCGATGTAGTCCTTTTCGACTCCGGGTGAGAAAATACTGAGGACGTTCTCCGCTTCGGAGTATTCACCGCGCACGTAGCGCGCGCGCCCGAGCGCCAGCGTCGCCTGGCGGCGGTGGGGCCCCCGCGGGTAAGTCTTCAAGTACACTTCGAGCGCGGCCACGTTAGCGGCGCCGTCGTCCGCGAGCATGGCCTTGAGGTAGGCGTAATCGTCTTCCGCCCCCTTCGGAAGCCGTGCCACCGGAATCGACGCGAGCAGGGCGCGGGCCTCCTCGCCCCGCCCGTCCCCGAAGGCTTCCGAGGCCTCGGCGAGCTTGCGCCATTCGGCGGAGGTGCGGCCGCCCTTGTCCCCGCCCGGGCGAGTCTGGGCGCGCGCGCCGGCAATCGAGAGCGCGGCGAGGGTCAGCGCCACGACGATCGCGACCGCGCGCGATGGGTGCGTGGTGAGAGCCCGCCTCATCCGTGCCGGGCCCACGAGAAGCACTGAGGGCAGCGCGACCAATACTCCTCGGCCTGGTGGCCGCACGCGGCGCAGACGTAGACCTCTCCGCTTCCCACGCCGCGCATCAGCGATTCCATTTCGTCCAGCGCGCCCGACAGATCGCCTCGCCTGCGATAGAGATCGGCCAGGAGGAGGCGCGCCGGGACCGAGTCGGGCTCGAGCTCCAGCGCCTCGTTCAGGACCCGGCCCGCGTCCGCGAGATCGCCCTTCTTCACGTGCATCCTCGCGAGCGCGAGATGGATCCGGACGTCCTTCGGGTTCCGCGCCAGCATCTCCTCGTACGCCTGGTCGACGTCCCCGAATCGGCCCTTCTCGAAATACGAGGCCTCGAGGCGCTCGAGAACCAAATGCGAGAAGGAGGGGTGCGCCTCGGCGAGGGCCTTCCAGAGCACGCCGGCCCGCTCGGGCCGGTTGCTCTCGTAGTAGATATCTCCGAGACGGAGGAGCGCCGCCGGGTCGTCGCGGCGCAGGTGGAGCGCGGCCTTGAATTGGCGCTTCGCCTCGTCCAGCTTCCCGTCCCGCAGGTAGATCTCGCCGATCGCCGACCGATACCGCGCGAGGCCCTCGCCGTTTCGCTCGCCGGACGACTTGGCGATCTCGGCCCGCACCTCGTAGGCCTGGTCCCAATCGTGAGCCGCCTCGTGCGCCCTCAGCAGGAGCTTGAGCGCGCTCCCGCTCTTTCGATCGTGGTCGTAGAGCTCTTCCGCCACCTCCACGGCCTCGCCCGCCCTTCCCACGGCGATCAAGTCGAGAACGAGCCCCTCCCGGATCGCACGGTTCTGGCTGGGGGTCTGCCCTGCGCGCACGGTGAGCTCCCGGTGGAGCTGGAGGGCACGCTGAACCTCGCCTTGCTCGCGAAGCAAATTGGCCAAGTGGATGTATGCATCCACGTTATCGCTGTCCAGGCGGACGCTCTCCGCGAAGGCCTGGAGCGCCTCTTCCCGGTCTCCCGCGAGGAGCGCGTTCAGCCCCTGCTGGTAGGGGGTCTCCACCTTGGTCGGCTTCACCGCCGCGTCGCGGGAGAGGACCCACGCCGCGTACCCCACCCCGGCGAGGAGGCCTCCCACGAGGAAGACGGTGAAGAAGTCGCTCATCCCCGGGCCGCCCCAGTCGGCTCGCCCAGGTTCAGATCCTCAAGGGCGAGGTTTCTCAATTGGCTCAGCTCCCGTTTCAGGTCCTGGTTCTCGCGGCTCATCCGATTCATGGCCGAGCGGACCTTGAGCTGGTGGAAGAGCGTGAGCACGAACCCGGTCATCATGCCGATCGTGAAGGCCACGAACAGCACGACGTTCGCCGGGACCAGGCGGTAGACGCTCCCCGGAAGGATGATCGCGGTGACGGTCTCATGGACGTTCAGGATCGCGAAGCCCACGACGAGCACCATGATGGCGAGCCAGACGACGTTCCTCAGAAACCACATGAGCATTCCCTCCAGGGGCGGGAAATCTCTTCGACGCTAAGTGCCAGGATAGCAGCCCGTGCTCAAAACGAAAACCCGAGGAGCTTCGTATCGCCCCTCGGGTTCGTCTGCGTCGATTCGAATCAAAGCGCTGTCACGCGATCGTGCCCGCGTCGCTCCCCTCCTCGGCGCTTACGACCGGCTCTTCGGTTGCCGAGGGCTGCGGCTTGAAGCGCTCCTGGAATACCGATTGCGCCGCCCCGGGCTGGTCGGTCAGCCACGCCTTGACGCTCAGGATGATCCGGTGCGCCTGGGTATCGACGCGCGTCACCTTCAGCTCGAGGACGTCGTCGGGCTTGAAGCTGTCCGAGGGCTTCTTCAGCCCATCGATCCCCAGCTGGGAGAGCGGAATGAATCCTTCGAGGCCGTCCTCCAGATCGACGATGACCCCGCGATCCAGAAGCCGGACGACCTTACCCTTCACGATCATGTCGGGGAGGTACCGCTCCGCCAACGTCGGCCAGGGATCCTCGCTCACCTGCTTCAATCCGAGCGAGATTCGCCGGGCGTCCTTGTCGATCGAAAGGACCACGACGTCGACCTTGTCCCCCTTCTTCAGCACCTCGCTCGGGTGGACGACCCGGCGCGTCCAGGACATGTCGCTGATGTGCACGAGCCCGTCGATTCCTTCCTCGATCTCCACGAACGCGCCGAAATTCGTCAAGTTGCGGACCTTTCCGGTCAGCCTCGTGCCGATCGGGAAGCGCTCGTCCAGCGAGAGCCACGGATCGGGCTCGATCTGCTTCAAGCCGAGGGAGATCTTCTCGTTCTCCTTGTCGATCTTGAGGATCATCGCCTCGATCTGGTCCCCGATGGCGACGACCTTGGACGGATGCCGCACGTGGCGCGTCCAGGACATCTCGGAGATGTGGATCAGGCCCTCGATCCCCTTCTCCAGCTCCACGAAGGCGCCGTAGTCGGTGATCGATACAACCTTGCCCTTGACCCGCTGCGTGACCGAGTACCGCTTGTCGACGTCTTCCCACGGGTACGGGGTCAGCTGCTTCATGCCGAGGGAGATGCGCTCCTTCTCGGGATCGAACGAGAGGACCTTGACCCGGACCTTGTCGCCGATCGATACCAGCTCCGAGGGGTGGCTCACCCGGCCCCAGGACATGTCGGTGATGTGGAGCAGGCCGTCGATCCCGCCCAGATCCACGAACGCGCCGAAGTCGGTGATGTTCTTGACGACTCCCTCGCGAAGCTGATCCTTGGCGAGCTCCTGGATGATCTCGCTCTTCTGCTTCGCGCGATGCTCTTCGAGCACCGAGCGTCGCGAGATGACGATGTTCCGCCGGCGCTTGTTGAGCTTGATGATCTTGAATTCCATCAGCTGGCCGATCAGGGAATCGACGTTCTGCACCTGGCGGAGCGCGATCTGCGATCCGGGGAGGAAGGCCTCGACCCCGTAGAGGTCGACGACCACGCCGCCCTTGATCTTCCGCACCAGCTTCCCTTCGACCAGCTCGCCGTTGTCCGCGGCGGTCTTGACCCGATCCCAGACCTTGACGAAGTCGGCCCGCTGCTTCGATAAAACAACGAGGCCGTCCTGGTTCTCCGTTTTCTCGAGGAAGACCTCGATCTCGTCGCCGACTTTGACGCCTTCCAGGTCGGGAAATTCCTCGACAGGGATGACGCCTTCCGACTTGAAGCCGACGTCGACGGTCACCTCCTTGTCGTCGATCTTGAGGACGCGACCGCGGACGATCTCACCTTCCTCGAGGTCTTTGAGGGAGTCCTCGTACATCTGGAGCCACTGCCCCATCGAGCTCGAGTTCTCGTCGTCCGAGTCGGCTTCCGCGAGGCCCGTTCCGGTCCCGTTGGCCTCTTCACCCAGGTCCTCATGCACCAGCCGCGTCACCGCCTTGCGCTTCCGCGGCTTGGCTTCGACCTCGGTTTCCTCGGTCGGTTCGTCCTTCACATCCACATCGTCATCATGCCGTCGAACCATGCTTTTGTGTTTCCCCCTTGATTCTATGAATTTCGGCTCCCGTGGGAGCCGCTGGTGCCAGCGTTAGGCGCCCGCCGCAGCGGGGACGATCTGGGTGAGGCGTTCCACGACCTCGGCGATCACCTCGTCGGGCGTGGAGGCTCCGGCGGAGACTCCGATCCGGCGCAACCCCGAGAACCACTCCGCGCGGATCTCGTCCGCGGATTCGACCTGATGAACCCGCGGGTTCACCCGGCGGCAGACCTCGGCCAGCTGCGCGGTATTCGCGCTCTGACGTCCGCCGACGACGACCATCGCTTCCACTTCCGGGGCCAGCTCGACCGCGGTCTTCTGCATCGACGTTGTCGCGCCGCAGAGCGTGTTGAAGACCCGGACTTCCTTCCCGCGCTTCAAGAGCGCTCCGACGATCTCCTGGACGTGCCCGATCGAGTGGGTCGTCTGGAAGACCACCCCCATCCGGGGAATGAACTTGAGCGCCTCGGCCTCCGCCACGGTGTTGATCACGATCGCCTTGTCCCCGGAGTGGGCAACGACGCCGATGACCTCGGGGTGATGCTTGTCCCCGATCATCACCACTTTGTAGTTCTCCTCCACGAGCTTCGCCGCGTATTGCTGCGCCTTCGTCACGAAGGGACACGTGGTATCGACGACGTTGAGCCCCTTACGGAGGGCGCCTTCCTTGACCTCGGGCCCGACGCCGTGCGAGCGGATGATGATGGTCGACTCCTCCTCGATCTCATCCAAGTCCGACACGACCTCGAGACCGCGGCGCTGGAATGCCTCGACCACTTGGGGATTGTGGATGAGCGGGCCGAGGGCTTTCACCCCGCCCTGGCTCCGATCCAGGGTGTCGTTCGCCATCTTGATCGCGCGCTTCACGCCGAAGCAGAAGCCCGCGTTGTCGGCAACGATCACTTCCATCGAATCTCCTCCGTTCCTGCCGGGAGGGCCACGATCGCGTCCATGATCTTCCGCGCGAACGCGTCCCCATCTTCACGGCTCCCCGCCGCCCCCACCGGGGGCATCATCGGCGAGCCGAACGTAAGTCGAATTTCAACCTGCCGCAACATGGAGCGGCGGATCTGGTTGGATCCTGAGATGCGGGCGGGCACGACCGGGGCGCGGGCCGAGGCCGCCAGATGCGAGATACCGGCCCGCGGCGGCAGAAGCGACCCGCTCTTGCTGCGCGTGCCCTCCGGAAAGATGAGGACCGCGCCCCCTCGATCCAGAACCCCTTCGGCACCGCGCAACGCCGACCGTGCCTGGGGTCCCCGCTGAATCGGGATGCAATTATAGGCCCGAAGCATCGCCCCGAACACCCTATTCTCGAAAAGCTCCTGCTTGGCCAGGTAGTGGAGGGTCCGGGGTACCCATGCCCCCACGAGGGGGGGGTCCCAGAACGAGATGTGGTTGCAGGCGATGATCAGGGGCCCTTTGGGAGGAATGTGCTCCCGGCCCACCACCCGGTACTTGAGGCCCAGCCGGGCGAAGTTGACCACCACCTGCCGGCTCGCGGCGTGAAACGGGGTCATCCCCCCCGGCCCCCTTCGCGCCCCGGCAGCCCAGTGGGTGGCGAGGTCGATCTGCTCCTCCAAGGTCAGCCGGGTCGTGTCGAGCGGGATCGCGTCGGGCGCGGGCAGAAGGGGGCTCGCCGCGCGGTCGCTGTCCCTCCGATCCCGCTCACGGATCGCGGCCTCGATCGCCGCAAGCTCGGGCCGCTCGTCCCGGGCTCGAAGCTCCTCGAAGCGCCGACGTGCCCGGGCCTCGACCGACGCCGTCAGGAAGATCTTGAGATCGGCCTTGGGGAAGACGACCGTGCCGATGTCGCGTCCTTCCATCACGACGCCCGGGGCGCCGCCCAGGGAACGCTGAATCCTCACCAGCCGCGAGCGGACGCCAGGATGAACGGCGACGCGGGACGCGGCTTCTCCCGCTTCGGCGGTCCGGATCTCGGCCTCGACCGAGACTCCATCGACGAGGATCCCCTCCCGGCCCGCCTCGATCTTCGTTTCCGCGAGAAGCCGAAGAAGGGCCTCTTCCGAGTCGAGCGGGACCCCATGCTTTCGGGCGAGCCACGCGACCGCGCGGTACATGGCGCCCGAATCGACGTGGATGAGCCCGAGCCGGTCGGCGACCCCCCGGGCCGTGGCCGTCTTGCCCGCGCCGGCAGGTCCGTCGATCGCCACCACGAATCCCTTCAACGCGCGAGCCCCCGGACCCGGGCGAGGAAGCCGGGATCGGAAACGCGTATCGATTCGGCGCCGTCCACCGTGACGCCCTGCTTGGCCCGGAGCCCGGCGATCAGGAATGCCATGGCGATCCGGTGATCGCTCCGCGCATCCACGATCCCACCCCGCGCGGATTGCCGCCCCGCGATCGTCCACCCGTCCTCGCGCTCTTCCACCTCCACCCCGATCGCGCGGAGCCCCGCCGTGACGGCGGCGATCCGATCCGACTCCTTCACGCGGAGCTCCTCGGCGCCGCGTATGACGCTCTCTCCCTTAGCGAACGCCGCGAGCACCGCGACCAGCGGAAGCTCGTCGATGAGCGGTCCCGCCTCGGGCCCCGAGATCCGGAACGCCGCGAGGGCGCCCGGCCGTATCCGGACGTCCGCGACCGGTTCCTCCCCGAACAGGCGCTCGTTCCCCAATTCGATCCGCGCGCCCGCGCGCGCCAGAAGGTCGAGGAACGCGCGGCGGGTCGGGTTCACCCCCACGTCCCGCACCGTGAGGTCGGAACCGGGCACCAGCGCCGCTGCGGCGAGCAGGAACGCCGCCGCGGACGCGTCTCCCGGCACGCGGATTTCGGCGCCGCGAAGCGGGGCTCGGCCCTCGACGCGGGCGGCCGCGCCCTCCCGCGCGACCGGGCAGCCGAACAAAGGGAGCATCCTCTCGGTGTGGTCCCTCGTGGGCGCGGACTCTTCCACGACGGTCTCTCCCTCCGCCTGGATCGCGGCGAGGAGAACCGCGCTCTTCACCTGGGCGCTCGCGACCGGGGTCCGGACGGTCGCGCCTTTGAGACGGCGGCCCCGGACCACCACCGGCGGGAGCCGGTCCCCGCCCCTTGCGGCGAGGTCCGCGCTCAGGGCTCGCAGCGGCTCGATCACCCGCGCCACGGGACGATTCCGAAGGGAACTGTCCCCGGTCAGGATGGATAGGAAGGGTTGCGCGGAGAGGAGCCCCATCGAGAGACGGAGCGCCGTGCCCGAGTTTCGGGCGTCGAGGACGCGGTCGCTCTCCCGAAGCTCGCCGCCGCGGATCCGCCAGTCGCCTGGCTTCGACGCGCTCGCCTTGATGCCGAGCGCCCGGACGATCCCGAGCGCCGCCAGCGCGTCCGCGCCCGCGTTCGCGCCCACGATCCGCGTTTCCCCGGCCGCCAGGGCGCCAAGAAGGATCGCCCGCTGGGTGATCGATTTGTCACCGGGTGCGTCGCACGCGCCGCGAAGAGGCCGTCCTGGCCGGGTGGTCGCGCGGCTCACCGCGCCGGGCCCTTCGGGGAGAGGAGCGCCCGGACCGCTATCGAGGCCCAGACTCCGATCACAAGATCCGGCGGAGGCTCTCGATGAGGCGTTCGTTCTCGGGGCGAAGTCCGACGCTGATCCGCGCGTACTCCGCGGAGAGGCCGAACGGGAGCATCGGGCGGATGATGATCCCCTGGCGCTCCAGGGTGCGCGCGACCTCGACCGCCGAGCCGGGAAATCGGGCCAGCGCGAAATTGGCCCAGGTCGGGGTCAGCTGGATCCCGAGCGCGGGAAGCTCGCGCTGGTAGTAGGCGAGGCCCTCCCCGTTCAGGGCGCGGCTTCGGGCGATCTGATCCAGGTCGGTCAAGCTGGCGCGGGCGGCAGCCTGGCCGATGCTCGTCACGTTGAACGGGAGCCGCACCCGGTGCACGAGCGAAGCCAGGCTCGCCGGAAAAAATCCGTATCCGATGCGGAGGCCCGCCAGGGCGTAGATCTTGGAGAACGTGCGGAGCACGGCGACGCGACGGCCCCGCCGGAGGTGCTCGAGACCGTCCGGATACTGCGGGTCGGTCACGTACTCGAAGTAGGCTTCGTCGAGGATCGTAAGAACGTGGCCGGGAACGCGGCGGAAGTATTCATCCAGGGCGCGCTTCACGACGATCGTGCCGGTCGGATTGTCGGGATTGGAAAAGTAGACCAACCTCGTTCGATCGGTGATCGCGGCCAGCATCGCCTCGGGATCGTGAAAGAGGCCTTTGCCCGGCGCCTTCACCAGAGTCCCGCCGGCGACCCGCACTGCGATCGCGAACATGATGAACGAGGGGTCCGACATGACCGCCTCGTCCCCCGGCCCCAAGTGAATCCGGCAGAGGACGTCGATCAGATCGTTCGAGCCCGAGCCGACCGCGATCCAGTCGGGCGGAACGTTCCAGTGGGTGCTCAGCGATTCACGCAAGTAATACGAGCTGCCGTCGGGGTAGCGATTCACCCCGTGCGCCGCGGCCTGAATCGCCGCGACCGCGAGCGGCGACGGCCCGAGCGGATTCTCATTCGAGGCCAGCTTGATCGCGCCCGCGATCCCCAGCTCCCGCTCCAGCTCCTCGATCGGCTTCCCAGGGACGTATGGCTGGAGCGAGCGGACTTCGGGGCGAATCGTCTCGACCGCGGGGAAGGCCATCGGGTCCCTTTCCGAGCTATGTGTCACAACTCAGCGCAGTCTAGCACCGGACGCTGGGCCGGGAAAGGCATCCCGCCGCAGCGCGTCGATCTCTGTCCGCGTAAGGGGGCGAATGGCGCCCTGGGCCAGGGGCTCGAGTCGGACGGGACCGAACTGGATCCGGACTAATCGGGCCACGTCCAGGCCGACCGCCTTCGCCATGACCCGCACCTCGCGCTTCTTCCCCTCCGCCAGATCGATCACGAGAACGCCTAGCCCTCGGTCCGCGCCCTCGTGGGTGACGCGCTCCGGTTTCACGGGCACCCCCTCGACCGTAGTGCCCCTCGACAGGAGCCGGAGCATCTTCGGATCGGGAACCGGACGGACCCAGACCCGGTAGCGGCGCAGGAGCGCGGTCCGCGGATGGAGGAGCGCCTCCGAGAGCGCCCCGTCGTCGGTGAGGAGAATGAGCCCTTCGGATTCCACGTCGAGCCTTCCCACCGCGTGGAGTCCGCGGATTGAGGCCCCGAGCACCTCGAAGATAGTCCGGCGGCCGCCCTGGCTCCGGCGGCTCACGAGCAGGCCGCGCGGTTTGTGGTAGGCGATGTAGCGGCGCTCTTTCGGCAGCTCGACCCTGGAACCGTCGAGCGTCACCCGGTCCTTCTCGGGCTCCACGGAAATCCCGATGCTCTCGGGGGGCGCGCCGTTGATCCGAACCCGACCCTCCTGGATCCAGCGGTCGGCTTCCCGGCGGGATCCGCCGGCCGCCAGGGCGAGGAAGTGGTTAAGTCGCACTCTCGGTCGAGGCCACCTCCGGTTCGGAAATCAGCTCGATCTCCTCCTGCGCCCGCTCGCGGTCCTCCATCACGGTCCCCAGCTCCTTGAGCTCGGGAAGGTCCGAGAGATCGTTGATTCCCATGTACGAGAGGAACTCGGGCGAGGTGGCGTAGAGGAGCGGCCGTCCGACCGCCCTCGATCGTCCTTTGATGAGCGCGAGATTCCGCTCGAGCAGCGTGTGGAGCGCGCCGCCCGAGTCCACCCCTCGAATCGAGTCGACCTCGACCTTCGTGATCGGCTGCTTGTACGCGATGATCGCGAGGGTCTCGAGGCCCGCCCGCGACAGGCGGACCTTCCGGCGGGACCGGAGCATCCGCTCGATCCAGGGCGCGCACTCCCTTCGGGAGAGGAGCTGGTAGCCGCCCGCGATCTCCACGAGGACGACCCCGCGATCGGAATCGCGAAGGTCGCGCTCCAATTCTTGGAGTAAGGCGACCGTCTCCTCCGGCCCGGGCCCCTCGAGCACTTCCACCAACGTCGAGAGCCCCACGGGCGAGTCGCTCGCGAAGAGCAGCGCTTCCACGATCTGCTTCTGGGTCGGCATCAGGCGTTCTCCTCTTCCAACGCAACGGGAATTGGGGCGGCGCCGCCGCGCCATTCGATCCAGATCGGTCCGAAGAGAGACTCCTGGGCCGCCGCGATGCTCCCCTGCTTCAGCAGCTCGAGCAGGCCCAGGAACGCGGTGATCTTCTCGATGCGCGTGACGAAACGTTCGAGCAGCTCCGCGAAGAGGAGCCGCGGCCTCTCGAGGAGGTGGCCCCGTATGACGCCCATCGCCTCCTCCAGGCTGAGCGGCTCGGCGTTGACCGTGTGGACGATCGGAGGGACCTGGCGCGAGAGCACCGTCTTGAGCGCGTCGAGGAGGCGGAACATGCTGACGGGGAGAAGCTCGCTCGCTTCCGGATCCTCAAGCTGCGCCGGGGCGCCCCGCTCGAAGTGGAGCCTGCGCTCGGTCTCGAGCCGGCCCAGGTCCTGGGAGGCCTCCTTGAAACGGCTGTACTCGAGGAGCTGACGGACGAGTCCCGCGCGCGGATCCTCCTCCTCCTCCTCGGCAATCGCCGGCGGGAGCAGCATGCGCGACTTGATCCGCATCAAGGTCGCGGCCATGACCAGGAACTCGCCGGCGACCTCCAGGTCGAGCTCGCGCATCAGCTCCAGCGTGTCGAGGTACTGCCGCGTGATCTTGGCGATGGGTATGTCGGTGATCTCGAGCTGCTCCTGCTGGATCAGATGGAGCAGGAGATCCAGAGGGCCATCGAAGACCGGGATGTGGACCTGAATCGAGGATCGCCCCTCGGGCGTCGACTCCGCCACCGGAGCGCCGTTTCGCGTTTCGTTCATGGCAGCTTCATCGCCTCCCGCACCTCGCTCATCGTCCGGCTCGCGATCGCGCGCACCTTCTCCTCACCGTACCGAAGCGCTTCGCGCACCCGCTCGGGCTTGGCCTCCAGCTCCTTCCGCCGCTCGCGGAACGGGGCGAGCTTCTCGGCGAGGATTCCGGCCAGGTCCTTCTTGTCCGCGACGCACCCCAGCTTCCCCGCGCGGCAGAGCGCCGCAATCTCGTCCGCGCCCCCAGCGTTCCAGGCGCGATGATACGCGAAGACGACGCATCCGTCGGGGTCTCCCGGATCGTTCACGCGAAGTTTTTTGGGGTCGGTGTAGGCGGTCCGGATCTTGGCCGCGATCTCCTGCGGCGAATCCGAGAGGAGGATCGTGTTCCCCATCGACTTGCTCATCCGCTTGCCGTCCAGCCCGGGCAGGCGTGGGAAGCGGGTGAGCTTGGCCTCGGGAACCGGGAACACCTCCCCATAAAGCGAGTTGAACTTCCGCGCTATCTCCCGCGTCACCTCCACGTGCGGCACCTGGTCCTCGCCGACCGGGACCAGGTTCGCCTTGTAGAGCAGGATGTCCGCCGCCTGGAGCACGGGATACCCCAGGTGGCCGTAGCTCATGGTCTGCTCCAGATTGAGGTCCCGCACCTGCTCCTTGACCGTCGGGTTCCGCTCCAGCCGGCTCGTCGTGACGAGCATCGAGAAGAGGAGGTGAAGCTCCGCGTGCTCCTTCACGTGCGACTGGATGAAGACCGGGCTCCGCTCGGGGTCGATGCCGGCCGCGAGCCAGTCCGTGACCATCTCGATCGTGTTGGGCGCGAGCTGATCGGTGTGCTCGTAGTCGGTGGTCAGGGCGTGCCAGTCCGCCACCATGTGCAGGTTCTCGGAGGTGGCCTGAAGGTCGACCCAATTCTGGAGGGCGCCCAGGTAGTTCCCGAGGTGGAGCTTCCCGGTCGGCCGCATCCCGCTCAGGATCCGCGGTCGCTTGGTAGCGCCAGCCGTCACAGGATTCCGCCTGTGAAGAGCCCGCCGAAGTATTGGACGAAGGGGCCGACCACGACGCCGATCACGCTCATCCCGGAGACGGAGCCGAGCAGGATCAGCCCGAGGAGCAGGTAGGGACCGATCGGTTCGAGGGTCTGGTACCGCGCCGCCGCGATCGGCGGGAGGAGGCCCGCGAGCACTTTCGATCCGTCGAGCGGGAAGATCGGAATCATGTTGAACGCGGCAAGGCTCAGGTTCAAGACCACGCTCCAGGCCACCATCTTGACCAGCGCCACCTCGACGCGGCCGGTAAAGGCGTGCGATGCCGGATCGATGACGCGCAACAGGGTGCCGAATCCGATCGCCAGAATCACGTTGGAAATCGGTCCCGCGAGGGCGATGTACATGAGATCGCGGCGGGCGTGCTTCAGGTAGCGCACATCCACCGGCACCGGCTTCGCCCACCCGATGTGCGGCGGTATGAAAAACACCAGCGCCCCGAGCGGATCGAGATGCGAAAGCGGGTTCAGGGTCAGGCGGCCCATGAGCTTCGCCGTGGGGTCGCCCAGACGGAGCGCCACCAGGCCGTGCGACACCTCGTGGACCGTGAGCGCGAAGAGAAGAGGCGGAAAGAGGAGAACCAGGCCGACCGGATCACCCACGGGCCCCCTACCCTCCCTGGCCGCGGGCCGCGGCCTTCATCAGGGTCCCGAGTCGATCTTGGACGGCAGGAGTGTCACCTCGCACGCGTGCGTGAACCACCGCGCCGCGGCGTCGCGCACGTCCTCCGGCTTCAGCGTGAGGAGGCGCGACTCGAACCGCTTCGGGTAGTCGAGGCCCAGATCCAGTGTCTCGTAACGGGCCAGATCGCGCGCCCGGACGAGGGGGCTGTCCTGATCCTTGAAGTACGCGTTCTGCACGCGCTTGAGATGAGCCGCCCAATCCCCCTTGTCGAGCGGCTCGGTCGTGAGCCGCCGCATCACCGTCGCGACCGTGTCGCGCGCCGCCTTCCAGTTTGCCGGAGTGGCGCCAAGGTAGACGGTGATCGAGGAGCGCTTCGGGTAGCGCGGGTAGAGAATGCCGACCCCCGTGGCCAGGTGCCGCTCGGGGAGCCAGTAGGCGATCGGGGAGCGGTCCCCGGACCGGAGATAGGAATCGATGATCATGAACGCGGGATAGTCGGGGTCGCCGTAGCCCGGCGCGGGATAGCCATAGGCGAGCGACTGCGCCCGGTAGGGCCTCTCTTCACTGACCAAGGTGTCCGCGGCGAGCGGAACCGGATCGCCTGCGAACGGCGCCGGCGGGGGCCCGGGGGCGGCCGTCGCGAACGCCTTCTCGAGATCCACCATGACCTTCTTGCCGTCGAAATTCCCCACGAAACAGACCGAGATGTTTCCGCCGACGAAGAGCTTCTTGTACAGGGCGACGATGTCGCCTCGGCGCGAATCGCCGATCGTTCGAACCTGCCCGAACGCGGGCCGCTCGAATGGGCTCCCCCGGTAGAACGTGCGAAGGAAGATGGCGTAGGTACCGGAGAGAGGGCCGCCGACATCGTCGGACGCCTTGCCAAGGAAGTAGCCGCGCGCCGCCTCGAACGCCGTATCGGGGAATGCGGGATTCAAGGCGATGTCCGACAGCAGGTCGATCGCCTTGCTCAAGCGCTCCCGCGTCGTGCCGATCGAGATCTGTCCCATATCCGGCCCAGCGCCGGTCTCCATGGTGGCGCCGGACGCGAGCAGCTCCAGCTGGATCTCGGGTCCACTGCGGTGCTCGGTGGCGGACGCCAAGGCGCGCATCATGACCTGGCTCAACCCGGACTCGTTCTCGGATTCATACCGGGTGCCCATCTTGAGGGCGACGACGCCCGCGACACGGTCGCTGGTCCGCTGCTCCTGAACCAGCAGGCGAACCCCGTTTTTCAGCACCTTCCGCTGCACGGGCTGGCCGGGATCGTAGACCGGGTTCCTGGGCCGTCCCGACGTGTCGGGCGCTTCCCTCTCCTGGGCGGCGGAATGCCCGGAAGCGAGGAGCGAGACGAGCGGGATCAGAAGCGCGAGGGTCCGCGAAAGTCGTTTGGCACGAAGGAGATTGCGGGAGTGGGGCATCGCCAAAATCGTATCAGAGTCGCGCTGGCGCGTCAACGTGGGACGGGAATGGGCGTCTCTCAATGTGCCCGCTCTACCCCGATTTCGCGGTCAAGTTCGCCGGATGGAGAGCCGATTTATTGGGTTGAGGCCGGGGGCCTCAACGAAAGAAGGCAAAATGGGACATCTCTTCGCGCAGTCCGGGTATTGCGCCCGGGCAAAGAGGGCTTTGGTACTCGCCGCGATCCTCGCATCGCTGGACGCCGCGCCGACGCCGCGCTGCGCCCTCGCCGCCACCGGGCCCGACCTCAACGCGATGCTTCCCGAGTTCAATCGGATCTGCACCGACCTCACCCAGGCGCGGGAAGAGCTGCGCCTCGGGACGCTCGACGAGGACTCCTTCGGCGACAGGATTCTCGCCCTCTTCGTCGACGCCGACAGCCTCATGAACTGTCTGCAAACGGCGGGCGCATCGGCGCGACGCATCGCGAGCCCGCTCTTCGCGATGAACCACGGACTCCGCTATCTGATCGAATCGCTCCGAGAGAATTACGTGGGGATTGTCGCGCGGAACGGGACGAGCTTCGTCGCGGCGGACCGCGCGCTTCAAGCCGCCGTGGCGTGGCGCAGCGGGGTGAGCGTGGCGGCGGGGGTCGATGCGATGACCGGGGTGGACCCGATCTCGGACGTGGCACGACCGTAAAGGAATGTGGAGCTGGCGGGGATCGAACCCGCTACCTCTTGACTGCCAGTCAAGCGCTCTCCCAATTGAGCTACAGCCCCGTCAGACCGATAATCTCCAGAGCCTACTGAGGATTCGCTCGCCTCGTCAATTGGGTTCCTCGATCTTGGAGGCCCGGTCTCGCGAGAAGATGCGCCTTCGGAGCGACGAAAGCCGCGAATCGCTGAAGAAGAGAGACCGCCCAAGGCGCGGCCAGCCGCGGCGCTCTCCCCTCTCGAGAAGCTCTGCCATGAACTGACGCGATTTTTCCCCGAATTCCTTTACGCTGAAGCCCTCCGACATGCGGCTCCGAGCATTCCGCGAGAGGCGCTGCCATTCGGCGGGATTGCGAGCGAGCCACTCCACCCGTTCCCGCATTCCTCCCAGGTCGCCCCACGGCAGCACGAAGCCCGTCTCCCCGTGCACGAGGTAGTCGTTGATCCCTCCGCCACAATCGAACGCGATCGCCGGGAGCCCGACGGCCATCGCCTCGGCGAGGCTCAGGCAGAAGCCCTCGTGCCGCGAGGTCAGCACGGCGACGTGGGCCCCTTGGAGAGCGTTCTCGAGGTCGGCCCCTTCAAGGTGTCCCAGGAAGACGACCCGCTCGCCCAGCCCGCGCTCAGCCACCCGATCTCGATACGTCTGCTGATCCGGGCCGTCCCCTACCAAGATCAATCGGAAGTCGACGTCCCCCTTCGCGAGCGTCTCCGCGAGAGCGATCAGGCTGGAGACGCTCTTCTGGTCCTCCTCGAGGCGCCCGTGGTAGATGAGCCGTATTTCTCCTCCATCGAATTTTGGCGGGGAGTCGCCCGCGCCCGGGATGCCGTGCGGGATGAGCCGGATGTCCCGCCTCCGATGCGGGAGCACTTTCTTCAAGTGCTCGTAGGAGACGGTGGCCGGGCAGATGAAGCCGTCCATGATCGGCTCATAGTAGGTAAGGTATTTGTACATGGTCGGAGTGTGATCGTGACAGATGCCGATGATGCGGCTCGCCTTCTTCCGGGGCAGCTTCGCGCAGGCCGCGAAGCTGATGGTTCGGTAGTTGGGAATGATGATGTCGGCATTCGCGTCGAGATAGGCCTGGTACAGCTGGAGCATCTGCTTCTTGCTGACTTCCTTCGGGTGCCTGGGGACCGGCCGGATCGTGGCGCCGTCGTGCTTGAGCGAGGCGAGTCGTTCGGACCCCAGGTTGCCGGTGGGAGGGTGCGTGATGAACTCGACTTGGGCTCCCAGCTCGACCAGCTGCTTCGTCAATCGCTGGGAGTAGACGTAGACGCCTCCCGTATGATCGGAAAAGATGGCAACCCTCATTCGGCGTTCCTCTCCATAGCCGGACGAATTGGGGGTCGCCGCGACGTTCCCTCGCCGCGCTCCCAAAGTCGGAATCTAGGTAAAGCGTATCAAAGGCCGGCCGTGGCGGGCCAGCCCCGTCGCAGGGGCGGGGCTGCGGCAGGCCAGCCCCGTCGCAGGGTCCGTTCGGAACTCGGCCCTCAACTATTGCCGGCTCGCGCCGATAAGTCCCGGGGGGGAAGCCTGATGCCCCGCTCTTGACCGCGACCCGCCTCCCGAGGAGACTCGTCGAGCCATGAAGCCTGACCTCGGAGCATTCCCGTTTCGGGATCGCCGGTACCATTTCAGCGGTGTCGGCGGGAGCGGCATGACGCCGCTCGCGATCCTGGCCGTCTCCCTGGGCGCCGAGGTGACCGGGTCGGACCGCAATCTGGACCGCGGCCTCCCCCTTCCCTCGTTCTCGGCCCTCCGCGACGGAGGGGTCCGCCTCGTGCCCCAGGACGGGAGCGCGGTCACGCCGGACCTCACCGCGTTCGTCTACTCGACCGCCGTCGAGACCGCCAATCCGGACTTCCGCCGCGCGACCGAGCTCGGCGTGGAGCGCATCCGGCGGGGCTCGTTCCTGGCGGGAATTGCCGGCGCCCGGCGCGCAATCGCGATCGCGGGGACGAGCGGCAAGTCGACCGTCACCGCGATGACGGCGCACGTGCTCCTCGAGGCGGGATTCGACCCCACATTCCTCGGCGGAGGGGCCGCCGTCCGGTTGAAGGGGGCGGTGCCCCCGGGAAGCCTGCGGCTCGGCGAGAGCGACTGGTTCGTGGTCGAGACCGACGAAAGCGACGGGAGCGTGGCCGAGTTCGCCCCGGCGATCGCCGTCCTCACGAATCTGAGCCGCGACCACAAGGAGATCGACGAGACCGCCCGCGCATTCGAGGCGCTGCTGGAAAACACCCGGGAGCGGGCCGTCATCCACAGCGGCGATCCGATCCTAGAGAGAGTCCGCTGCCCGGACCGGCTTCCCCGCATCTATGCCGCGATCGAGGGCGTCCCCACGTGGGCGCCAGCCGATCTCGTCGCTCGATCGGTGCGTCTAAGCCCGGACTCGGTCCGCTTCAAGGTGGATCGTGTCGAGGTGTCGGTTCCTTTCCCCGGCGCGATGACCGTCGAGAACGCGCTCCTCGCGATCGCCGCGGCGGTGGCGGCGGGCGTCCCGCTGGAGCGCGCGGCGGCCGCGATGGCGTCGTTCGGCGGCGTGCGCCGCAGGCTGGAGCCGATCGGGGCGGTCGACGGGATCGATGTCTTTGACGACTTCGGCCACAACCCCGTGAAGATCCGCGCCGCGCTGGAGGCGCTGCGGCCGAAAGGCTCGCTCTGGGTCTACTATCAGCCCCACGGCTACGCCCCGACGCGCTTCTTCAAGGATGAGCTGATCGAGACGCTTCGCGTGGTGATGCGGCCCCAGGATCACCTCCTCCTCGCGCCGATCTACGACGCGGGCGGCACGACCGACCGCTCGATATGTTCCGAGGAGATCGTGGAGGCACTACGGAAGGTTCACGTGGATGCGACCCTGGCGGCGACGAGGGCGGGTGCCGCTCTGGAGATCGCGAAGCGTGCCCGCGCCGGCGACCGCGCGGTCGTCATGGGCGCTCGCGATGACACCCTTCCCGCGTTCGCGCGGGAGATCCTGGCCGCGCTCGAGGAGCACGCGGGCTCGCGCGGCGAGGCGCGCGCGGAGACGCCGGCTACCCGACCAGCTCGGTAATCGCCTTTCCCTGCAGGAAGAGACCCAGATAGTCCCGCCCGCCCGCCTTCGAATCGGTGCCGCTCATGTTGAATCCGCCGAACGGATGGACCCCCACCAGCGCGCCCGTGCACTTTCGGTTGATGTAGAGGTTCCCCACGTGGAGCCGGCGCTTCGCCTCGGCGACCCTCGCGCGGTCGCGTGAGTAGTAGGCGCCGGTCAACCCGTAGATGGTGCCGTTCGCGATCTGGATCTCCTCTTCGAACGAGGCGGCCGGGATCACCGCCAGGACCGGCCCGAAAATCTCCTCCTGGGCGATCCGGGCATCCGGCTTCACGTCGGCGATGATCGTGGGCTCGAGGAAGTAGCCCGGGCCCGGGCGCTTGTTTCCGCCCGCGACCAGGCGGCCTTCCTTCTTGCCGATCTCGATGTAGCCCATGATCGTCTTCTCCGCGCGCGCGCTCACGACCGGGCCGAGGTAGTTCTCCTTGTGCTCGGTCGGACCCACGGTCGTGGCCTTCGTCCTCTCCACGAGTCGCTTCACAAACTCGTCATAGAGCGATCGGTGGACGATCGCCCTCGAGCAGGCCGAGCACTTCTGCCCCTGGAATCCGAACGCGCCCTGATAGACGCCGTTCACCGCAGCGTCGAGATCCGCCTCTTCGTCGACGATCGTGAAATCTTTCCCGCCCATCTCGAGGATCGCGCGCTTGAGCCAGATCTGCCCGTTCGGGACCTTGGCCGCCTTCTCGCTGATCCCGATTCCGACCTCCATCGAGCCGGTGAAGGCCACGAACCGAACGTGCGGATGCTCGACCAGCGCGTCCCCGATCGCTCCTCCGGGCCCGGTCAGGAAATTCAGGACCCCCGGCGGAACGCCCGCTTCCTCGAAGATCTCGAAGATCTTCCACGCGGTGAGCGGCGAGTCGCTGCTCGGTTTCAAGATCGCCGCGTTCCCGGTCACGAGGGTCGCCGCGGTCATCCCCATCGCGATGGCGCAGGGAAAATTCCACGGCGGGATCACGACGCCGACGCCGAGCGGGATGTACTTGTATTGGTTGTGCTCGCCGGGGTAGGGCGTGAGCGGCTGGGGTGCGCCATAGCGGAGCATCTCCCGCGCGTAGAATTCGCAGAAGTCGATCGCTTCGGCGGTGTCGCCGTCGGCCTCGGGCCAGCTCTTCCCCACCTCGTGCACCATCACGGCGCTCATCTCATGACGCCGCTTTCGAAGCAGCCCGGCCGCGCGAAGGAGCACGTCGGCCCGCTCCTCGTGCGGCGTCCATCGCCACGACTCGAACGCCTTGAGCGCCGCATCGACGGCCTGGGCGACGTGCTCCACGGTGCCCTTCGAGAAATTCCCCACGCATTCCGAGGGATTCGCGGGATTGGCGCTCTGGAAGGTCTCCGGGGTGGAGATCCGCTTCCCGCCGATCACCAGCGGGTAGGTGGTCCCGAATTTCGACCGAACCTGCTTCAACGCCGTGCTCATTCCGGCCTCGTTCTCGTGGCGCGAATAATCGAGCATGGCGGTGGTTGTGTAATCCGGAAGCATCGACTTCTCCTTGTGGGAACGATACGGGAACTGCCTATACTGCGCGCGACCATGATATCCACTTACCTGATCGCTGTCATCCCGGCCCTCGTCCTTCCCTGGCTCCTGCTTCCGCTCCGCAACACGGGTCTCTTCGCGGTCTTCCCTGTCCTGCCCGCCGCCATCGTCTACGCACGGCTGATCCGGGCGCGGCGCGGCGATCAGGCGATCACCGTCGCGGTGCTCTGGGCGCTTGGGCTCACGATCTCGACGGTCGCCGCGAGCGCCGTGTTTCCGGAGGGCGCGACAAAGGCGATCTGGCATGCCGGCGCATTCAGGGACGAGATGCTCGCGTGGATCGCGACCGGCCGCGGCGCGGAGGGAAACCCCGCCATCTTTCTCCCGCGCGTGCTCTTGGAATACGCGCTGGTCCTGATTCTCTCCGCGGTCTCCATGGGCGTGGCCGCGCTCTTCCTCGGCGGACTTCTCCTCGGCTACATGAACGGCTACGTCGGCTGGGTCGTCGCGCACGCCGATCCATCGACCTCGCCGATCGCCGCCGCCCTGACCGCCTGGCCCCCGTGGTCGGCTTGCCGAGTCCTCTCCTTCATCTTCGCCGGCACGGCCGGCGCGCTCTGGGGCCATCCGCGCATCCTCGCCCGGGGCGCCGAGAGGTCCCCCGTCCGGAACCTCCTCATTGGGTCGGCCGCGCTCCTCCTCGCCGACATCGGCCTCAAGTGGTGGCTTGCTCCGATCTGGAGGGACCTCCTCCGCGCCCTTCTCGGCGCGAGCGCCGGCATCGAGGCCGGCGGGAACGGCTGAAGCTCAGACCCAGGCGCGGGCCCACGTTCGACTTGTGGCGACGTCTGGCCCTCTCCCGGGCACGGAAGATGCATTTCATGATTCTGGGGCTTTTTACCTCAATACATTCCACCAACTTCGATGGAGGCTCAGCGCCCCGCGATGCAGTCTGCATTGCGGGCCGCGTGTCGGCGCATGGCCATGGATCGTCACGAAAAGGGTCTGGAGAGGGTTCCCGGCAGGCCCGACCTGCCACTGCCGGAGTGGCAGGGCGGTTACGGCGGCGATACCCAGCGGCTCCCCAAGGTCGTTCAAAAGCTGATGCACGGGCGGATCCTGACGGCGGAGGAAAAGGCCGAGCTTCTGTGGCGCCTCTTCGAGCTCGACCAGCGCGAGAAATCCCGGCGGGCACGCAGCCAGCGGATCCTGGTCGCGGTCACCCTGCTGGCGGCGGGCGCCTGGGTCGCCATCTACCAGTGGCGTTGGGTCGCGGACCACGTCATGGCCTGGCTCAGCCCACCCGCGGCACCTCCCGCGTAGCGGTTCGCACTACCACCTCCCCTGAAACATTTGCGTCCCGGCTGCGGTATACTCCTTAGCGACGGCTAGTCGAACCGCACTCAGGAGATCAAACGATGGCATCCGGGACTCGGAAGTCCAACTCCTCCACCGAATCCACGATCAAGGAATGGACCAGGGCGATCATATTTAGCGTCCTGTTCGTCGTGACCTTCCGTGGCGTCGTGGCGCAGGCCTATCAGATCCCAACCGGCTCGATGGAGAACACCCTTCTCGTCGGCGATTACCTGTTCATCAACAAGATGCTCTACGGCTCGGAGATCGACCTCGGGATCAGCGGCCATCAGTTCCTGCACTATCGCTTCCCCGCGTTCCGGCAGCCGCACCCCGGCGACGTCATCGTCTTCCGCTATCCGGAGAACATCCGCCAGGACTTCATCAAGCGCTGCGTCGCGGTGGGCGGCCAGACCGTGATGATCCGGAACAAGACCCTCTACGTGGACGGCGTGCAGCAGGTGGAGCCCTACGTGATCCACATCGATCCGAGGATCCTGCCCCGCGAGGTAAGCCAGCGGGACAACTTCGGACCGATCACCGTGCCCAAGGGTTATCTCTTCATGATGGGCGACAACCGCGACAACAGCCACGACAGCCGCTTCTGGGGACCCCTTGCCGTCGGCCTGATCAAGGGCAAGGCGATGATCCGCTACTTCTCGTGGGACGGAGAGCACAGCTCCATCCGGTTCAGCCGGATGTTCCAGACCATCGGGTAGTCCCGCGTTAGCGGGCGATCGCTCGCCGATCGAGTGGCGCCCTTCCCTTCGTAGCCTCTTCGTGGTAAAGTACGGCCTCGTTTAACGCACGGCCTCGGCTTTCGAGGAAAGGAATTCCCGTGCCCGCTTCACCCGCGCCTCAGCTCGCCGCATCATGTTTCTCCGCAGTTAGACGTGCGCCACGGACGACCCAGTCGGATCAATCACCGTTTCATCGGAGGGGCGACATCATGTGGACCCGGATTCTCACGGCGATCCTGACGATCGTCGTGGTTACCGGCCTCGCAAGGGAGGCTGGCGCCCAGTACATCTACCTCGACTCGAACGGGAACGGGGTGCACGACACGGGCGACCGACTGAACGCGAACGGCGCGGCGACGACGGTCGATCTGTACCTCCGGACGGACCAGAACCGCGACGGCTCGCCGGCGGTATGCGACATGAGTCCGGACCCTCTAGGGATCAATGCATACTCGTTCAACTTGTTGGCGGTCGGCGGGACCGTAGCCTACTCGGGGTTCGTGAACCGACAGGCGACGATGCCGAACTCATCCGGTGAGCTGAACCCGGATGGGGTGCGGTACAAGAACGGCCATTACGGTATCCAGTATTTACCTCCCGGACTCTTCCGCCTTTGCACGCTGACCATCACGGGCACGAGCGGCACCCCGCGGATCGACATCGTGGACCTCGTGAGTGCGAGCACGGACTTCACCGGGTTCGGTACACAGTGCCCCAGCCGTGGCTTTGACAACACGTATCGCTTGGACGGGCCGAACACGCAGGCGTTCTACGGTGGCCCTGGGGACTTCACCGACTGGGACGGTCTGGGACCGGGGGGCGGACCGAACAATCCGCCCGCGGTGACGAATCCTGGGAACAAGACGGTGAACGAGTTCTCGACCTTGACGTTCACCGCGACGGCGACGGATCCGGACGTGGGGCAGACGATCACCTGGTCGTTAACCCTGGGGACCCCCGCGGCGAATGGGGCGACGATCAATCCTTCGACGGGGGCGTTTACCTGGACGCCCAGCCCGGCGCAGGCGAACGGGGTTTACCCCCTGACGATCACGGCGACGGACAATGGATCGCCGCCGCTGAGCGGCAGCGCGGCGTTCACGGTCACGGTCGGCCACGTCGACAGCGCGCCGGTTATCGCGGATCCCGGAAACAAGACGACAGACGAGCAAGTGAACTTGGCGTTCACCGTGACCGCGACGGACTCCGATCAGCCCCCGCAGACGATCACCTGGTCGTTGCTCCTGGGGACCCCTTCCGCGACGGGTGCGACGATCCAAGCGTCGACGGGTGCCTTCAACTGGACACCGTCGGAGGCGCAGGGCCCCGGGATCTACCCCCTGACAATCAGGGCCGAGGACAATGCCACCCCGCCGCTGAGCGATAATGCGGCGATCACGATTACGGTGAATGAAGTGAATTCACCGCCGGTTCTGGCGCCGATCGGGAACAAGGCCGTTGCCGCAGGCTCCACCCTTGCCTTCACAGCGACCGCGACGGACGCGGATATCCCGGCGAACGCACTCTGTTTCTCGCTCGATCCCGGTTCACCGCCGGGGGCCACGATGACTTGCAGCACCGGTGCTTTCATGTGGACCCCGTCGCTGGGGCAAATCGGAAGTTATGTGATCACGGTGCGAGTCACGGATAACGGACTCCCGCCGTTGAGCGACTCCGAGACGATCACGGTTCTGGTGGGTCAACAGCAAAGCGGGCCGACGGCCAATGCCGGCGGTCCCTACACAGGGATCGTGAATTCCCCGGTGAGCTTCGATGGGACAGGCTCGTCCGACCCGAACGGTGACCCGTTGACGTACGCCTGGAGTTTCGGCGACGGCAATACGGGCACGGGAGCCACCCCGATGCACACTTACACCGCGCCGGGCAACTACAACGTGGTTCTCCGCGTCACGGACCCAGAAGGCAATTACGATGAGGCCACGACCACCGTGACGATCCTGGCCGAGATCTCGACCGCGCTCGTGCTCCGGAACGGCAAGTCGACGATCAATCTGGGCGACGACATCTTGAAGCTCGGCATGGAGGAGCTCGAGCAGCCGTACGAGAACGTCCTCGTCGGCACGCTCCGCCTCTCGACCGACTTTCCGAACGCCGGGACGGTCGCCGAGTGCGCGGCCGATTCGAAGCACACCCGGATCGGGGACCTGGATCGGAACGGCATACCCGACCTCGAGCTCCGATTCCCCATAGCGTGCATCAGAGATCTGTTCCGAAACACTCCCAACAACAGCACCGTGAATCTCATCCTCACGGGGCAATTCCAGACCTCGTCGGGAATGGTTCCCCTCCGGGGTATGAAGGTCGTGACCATCAAGAGGGGCGGCGGCGGCAGTGCCCCCGTACTCGCCTATCCGAACCCATTCAACCCGCAGGGCCGCCTCTCGTTCCACACGACGAGACCGGGTAGCGCGAGCATTCAGCTGTTCGACCTGCAGGGACGACTGGTGAGGACACTCCTGCCGCAGCAATTCCTAGGGGCTGGCGCTCACGAAGTGGCGATCGACGGTCTGAACGACCAGGGGGTCCGTCTCTCCTCCGGCGTTTATTTCTACCGGGTCTCGACGGCGGACGGTGCCACGGAGGGGTCAATCAACGTCTTGAAGTAGCCTTGCGTCAACAGGAGGCACCGCTCCAGCTGTTCGCGCCACGATCGCTCCGGAGGTAATCCATGAGTCGTGCCTCGACAATCCGCCTGCTCGCCGTTTCGTGCACCCTCTTTGCGCTCGGCTCGGGGTGGGCAAGACCTTCCCGCGCGGCGGACATCTCCCTCACGCCTATCGGGAACCTCGACGTAGGCGGCTTCAACATGTCCGTGATCACATCCGATTTGAATCGGGACGGAGCGCTCGACCTCATAACTACCAGTTTGGAATTCAACCGCGCCTCGGTATTTCTCGGAAACGGAGACGGGACCTTCCGGGCTCGCTCGGATTACGCCACGGCCAACGAGCCCCACTCTGTCGCGGCCGGAGATCTGAACCTGGATGGGATTCCCGATCTACTTGTCGCAAACGCCGGGGCGGGCACCGTATCCGTGCTGATTGGGGTTGGCGACGGCACGTTTGTCCGAGGCACGGACTTCGAAGCTTCGCCCACCCCTTACTTCGTTGGGATCGCCGACGTGAATGGCGACGGACGGCCCGACGCGATTTGCGCGGTCTCCTCATCCATCTTTGTACGCCTCGGAAACGGCGACGGGACCTTCGGGCCGCGGACGGACGTGGCTCTTGCCGGCTGCGCCGTCGGTGAAATCCAGGCTGCCGACTTGAACGGCGACGGCCGGCTCGACCTGGCGGTGACCAACAATTGCTCCGGGCTCGTTCACATTCTGCTTGGCCACGGAGACGGCTCCTTTCAACCGCCGCTGAGCTATTCCGCCGACGGTTCGCCACTGTCGTGCGACATCGGCGATCTGAACGGGGACGGTCGGCTCGACCTCGTCGTCTCCGGTGGCGCCGCGCTCGCCGTATCCGTGTTCCTCGGTAATGGGGACGGCACCTTCCTCCCGAGAACGGACTATGGAACGGACGTCGCACCGATCAGCGTGAGAATCGGAGATTTCAACTCGGACACCATCCCGGATCTCGCGGTGACCACCGGCGAAGGGCGTGCTCTCGACGTCCTCGCCGGTCGTGGAGACGGAACCTTCGATCCAAAACACGGTTACCCGACCGGTCCTGGCTACGCCCTCGCGGTTGGCGACTGGGACCGAGATGGACTCCTGGATCTTGCGGCCTCAACTTTTGACCAGATGGGGCGCCTTTCCTTGTTCCGCAACACGCCCGGGGTGCCGGTAGGAAACTCGCCGGTCCTTACGGCTCCTCCCTCGGCCAGCGGCAATGTCGGTACTGAGATTACATTCACGGTGTCCGCCGCCGATCCCGACGGCGAGCCGATCACGGAGCTGGGGGTGAGCCCTCTTCTCCCGGGCGCCTCGTTCACGGTGGATCCCTCGCAAACCTCCGGCACGTTTCGATGGACGCCGACGTCGGCCGAGCTGGGTGGACCGTACCGAGTGGTCTTCTTCGCATACAACTCGCTCGCTACCTCGGCGAGGACCCATATCTACATTGGGCCGGGAGGATCCAATCGACCCCCAGTGCTGGACCCAATCGGAAGCAAGGCGGTAAACGAGCTCGCACCGTTGACCTTCACCGCGACCGCGACGGATCCCGATGCGGGCCAGACTCTGACTTTCTTGCTCTTCCTAGGCGCCCCGGCGGCTACGGGGGCGACCCTCAATGGGACGACCGGCGCGTTCAACTGGACTCCGACAGAGGCCCAGGGTCCGGGCTCGTACTCCATCACGGTCCAGGTGGTGGACAACGGAAGTCCGCAGCTCAACGCGGTAGAGGGGATCACGATCGCGGTGAACGAAGTGAACGTGGCACCGGTGCTCGCAGCGATCGGAAACAAGGCGGCGTGCGCTGTGGGTTCACCCTTTACGTTTACCGCGACGGCCACCGATACGGACGTTCCGGCAAACGTCTTGACGTTCTCGCTCGACCCCGGTGCTCCGTCGGGGGCGACGATCAACGGGTCGACAGGCGTCTTCAATTGGACGCCTTCCTCGCCAGGGAGCTTCCCGGTGACTATTCGCGTGACGGACAACGGCACGCCACCGTTGAACGATTTCGAGGCCATCACGATCACTGTTAGCCCCGGGGAGCCGAATCAGCCCCCCGTTCTGAGCGCGATCGGTAACAAGACGGTGAACGAGCTCACGCCGCTGGCATTCACCGTTGTGGCGTCGGATCCCGGTCCCTGTCCTGGCGAGACACTCACGTTCTCCCTGGATGCTGGCGCGCCCGCTGGCGCCACGATCAATGGGTCGACCGGCGCGTTTACGTGGACCCCGGCGGAGGCGCAGGGGCCGGGAACCTTCCCGATCACGGTCCGCGTGACCGACAACGGAAGCCCGCCACTTAGCGACTTCGAGACGATCACGGTGACGGTAAACGAGGTGAACTCGGCCCCAGTGGTGGCGAATCCCGGGAACAAGTTCGTAACGGTGTTGTCGACCCTGGCGTTCACGGTCACGGCAACCGATTCGGACATTCCGGCCAACACGATTGCGTGGTCGTTAACGCTGGGGACACCCGCGGCGACGGGCGCGACGATCAACTCTTCCACAGGGGCGTTCAGCTGGACGCCCACACAGGCACAGGCAAACCAGGTGTACCCGGTGACGATCACGGCGACCGATAACGGGACCCCGGTGCTCAGCGGGTCGGCCGCGATCACAGTCACCGTCAACGAGGCGAATCAGGCGCCTGTCCTCTCCCCCATCGGGGGTAAATCCGGAACCGTTCAAGTACTCTTGACCTTTACGGCGACGGCGACGGACCCGAATGCGGGTCAGACGCTGACTTTCTCACTCGATGCAGGAGCCCCGGTCGGCGCCACGATGACGCCGGGCGGAACCTTCTCCTGGACGCCTGCTTGCGGGCAGAACGGGACCTTCCCGGTCACCATCCGCGTCACGGACAATGGCATCCCCCCGCTGAGCGACTTCGAGGCGATCACGATCACGATTGGTGATCCGGGCAACCCGTCACCCGTGCTCGCGACCATCGGGAACAAGACAGTCAATGAAGGCTTCCTCTTGAGCTTTACCGCCACCGCGACGGATTCAGATGCTGGGGATGTGCTCACATTTTCATTGGACTCGGGTGCTCCGGCCGGTGCCGCCATCAACGGAGCGTCTGGTGCCTTCACTTGGACGCCGACCGAGGCCCAAGGCCCAGGAAGTCATCCGATCACCGTTCGCGTGACGGATAACGGAGAGTGCCCGGCAACTGATTTCGAAACAATCACCGTAATGGTGAACGAGGTGAACGTGTCCCCGGTGCTCGCGCCGATAGGAAACAAAACCGCGTGCAGCGTTGGCGCTCCCTTTACTTTCACCGTGACGGCCACCGATGCCGACCTTCCGGCAAACGTCCTGACGTTCTCGCTCGATCCCGGCGCCCCGTCGGGAGCGGCGATCAATGCGTCTACGGGCGCCTTCAGCTGGACGCCCTCGACGACCGGGACCTTTCCGGTGACGGTTCGGGTGGCAGACAACGGCACACCGACTCTGGACGACTTCGAGGTTGTCACGATCACCGTAAGCCCCGGGGCGCCGAACCAGGCACCTGTTCTGGGAGCGATCGGAAACAAGACGGTGAACGAGCTTGCGGCGCTGGCATTCACCGCTGTCGCGTCCGACCCCGGTCCCTGTCCTGGAGAAACTCTCACCTTCTCGCTGGATGCCGGAGCGCCTATCGGCACGACGATCAATGGATCGACCGGCGTCTTTACCTGGACCCCGACGGAGGCCCAGGGCCCGGGCACCTTCCCGATCACAATCCGCGTAACGGACAACGGCAGCCCCCCGCTGAGCGACTTCGAGACCATTCAGGTCACGGTGAACGAGTTCAACTCCGCGCCGGTGCTGGCGGCGATCGGGAACAAGACCGGCGCGATTGGCACTCCGACCACCTTCACGGCGACGGCGACCGATTCCGATATTCCCGCGAACACCCTGACTTTCTCGCTCGATGCGGGCGCTCCGCCGGGCGCCACAATTAACGCCGCAACGGGCGCCTTCAGCTGGACGCCCTCGACGACGGGGACCTTCCCGGTCACGATTCGCGTCACCGACAACGGCACCCCACCACTGAGTGACTTCGAGACGATCACGATCGTCATGGGTGGAGGTCCGGGCCAGGCGCCAGTTTTGGCAGCGATCGGGAATAAAACGGTGAATGAGCTCACGCTCCTGGCTTTCACCGCGACCGCAACGGATCCGAACGCTGGGGAAGTCCTCACATTCTCGCTGGATGCCGGCGCGCCTGCCGGCACGACGATCAATGGGTCGAGCGGCGCCTTTGTCTGGACCCCGACCGAGGCACAGGGCCCGGGGGTCTACCCGATCACGGTCCGCGTAACGGACAACGGCAGCCCGCCACTGAGCGATTTCGAGACGATTCAGGTCACGGTGAATGAGTTCAACTCCCCGCCTGTGCTGACACCGATTGGGAACAAGAGCGGCACGATCGGCACGCCGGTCACCTTCACGGCGACCGCGACAGATGCCGACATCCCGGCGAACACGCTGACATTCTCGTTGGACGCCGGCGCGCCGCCGGGGGCCACGATTGGCGCATCGACGGGCGCCTTTAGTTGGACACCGACGAACAGCGGGACCGTTCCCGTAACGATTCGCGTCACCGACAACGGCACACCACCACTGAGTGACTTCGAGACGATCACGATCGTCCCGGCACTCGGTGCGGGCCAGGCGCCGGTTCTGTCACCGATCGGGAACAAAACGGTGAACGAGCTTGTGCTCCTCGCTTTCACCGCGACCGCAACGGATCCAAACGCTGGTGACGTTCTCACCTTCTCGCTGGATGCCGGCGCACCCGCCGGCGCGACCATCGGCGCATCGACGGGCGCATTCAGTTGGACCCCGTCGGAGGCGCAGGGTCCCGGGAGCCGCCCGATCACGGTCCGCGTGACGGACAACGGCAGCCCGCCCCAAAGCGATTTCGAGACGTTCACGGTCACCGTGAATGAGGTAAACCAGGCGCCGGTCCTGACTCCGATCGGCAACAAGACTGTGACTGCGGGGTCGACCCTTGCCCTCACGGCGACCGCGACCGACGCCGATATCCCGCCCAACACGCTCTGTTTCTCGCTCGATTCCGGTTCGCCGCCCGGGGCCACGATGACCTGCGGCACGGGCGCCTTCATGTGGACCCCGTCGCTGGGGCAAATCGGCCTCTACTCGATTACGGTGCGGGTCACGGATAACGGGATCCCGCCCTTGAGCGATTCCGAGACGATCACGGTGCTGGTGAGTCAACCGGAGAGCAGGCCGACGGCCGATGCCGGCGGTCCCTACACAGGGATCGTGAATAGCCCGCTGAGTTTCGATGGGACTGGCTCGTCCGACCCGAACGGTGAGGTGCTCACGTACCTCTGGAATTTCGGCGACGGCAACACGGGCGCGGGGGCCACACCGATGCACATCTACACCGCCCCGGGAAACTACAACGTGGTCCTCCGCGTCACGGACCCGGAAGGTAACTTCGACGAAGACGTCACGACCGTCACGATCCTGGCGGAGATCCCGGTGACCCTACTCCTCAAGAACGGCAAGTCGACGATCAACCTTGGCGATCCCGACGTCCTGAAGCTCGGTATCGAGGAGCTCGAACAGCCGTACGCGAGCGTCCTCGTCGGCACGGCCCGCCTCTCCACCGATTTCCCGAACGCTGGCACCGTCGCCGAGTGCTCGGCGGACACGAAGCACACCCGGATCGGGGACCTGGATCGAAACGGTGTGTCCGACCTCGAGCTCCGGTTCCCGATCGCTTGCATCAGGGATCTGTTCCGGAATACCCCCAACAACAGCACCGTGAACCTCATCCTCACCGGGCAATTTCAGACGTCGACGGGTACGGTCCCACTCCGCGGCGTGAAGGCGGTCACGATCAAGAGGGGCGGCGGCGGTAGTGCCCCTGTCCTCGCCTACCCGAACCCATTCAATCCACAAGGCAGGCTCTCGTTCATGACCACGAGGCCGGGGAGCGCGAGCATTCAGCTATTCGATCTTCAGGGACGCCTGGTGAGAACACTACTGCCGCGGCAATACCTAGGGCCGGGCGATCACGAGATCGCGATCGACGGTTTGAACGACCAGGGCATCGGCCTTTCCTCTGGAATCTATTTCTACCGGGTTTCGACGGCGGACGGCGTCACGGAGGGATCGATCAGCGTATTGAAGTAGTTGCGGGGCTCTCGGCGGCGGGACATAGTGGTGCCGTAGGTTTGCGATTGAGTTGAAGTAGTTCATCGCCGCGCCCACTGGGGGCACCAAGGCAATTACCAAGTCCGATCGAAGTGCCCGACCCGCGGACGGCGTTCCCGACTGGCTCGCTCCGGCGCTGACGGCGGCTCTCCTCGCCGCCCCTCGTCTGGGCCTCGGCTATTTCTGGGACGACTATCACTTCCTGACCGCGCGCGGCACGAACAACCCCCTCTACTATCTAATCCCGCATAAGGCTGACCCCTACTATCGGCCGATCCCCGAGGGTCTCTACGCGCAGCTCCTCAGGCGCCTCGATCCGCACAGCGGCCTCCTGGGGCACGGGATCAACCTCGCGCTCTTCGCGCTCGCTGTCGTCCTCCTGGTCCGGATCGTCACGCGCCTCGCCGGGAGGCGTGCCGGGATCATCGCCGGGTTCGCCTTCGCGGCCACCGGGGCGGTTCCGAGCCTCGTCGCCTGGGTGAGCGGCTCGCACGATCTCTTCGCGATCGTGTTCCTCCTCGCGGCCATGCTTCTCCGCGACGCCGGCCGGTTCGTACCCGCGCTCGCGGCGACCGCGTGCGCGCTTCTCTCCAAGGAATCCGCCATCGCGATGGTGCCCGCGCTCGTCTTCTGGGACGCGATCACCGGGAGCCGGGCGCCTCGTCTCGCCCGCGCCCTGATCGCCTATGGGTGCGTGATCGTCGCATGGGCCGCCATGCATCCGGGCGTGCGAGCGCTGGTTGCGCACGGATTCCAAAGCGGCGCGACCGGGTACGTGGGCCTGGAGCATCCCGAGCGATGGGCGCGATATTCCCTCCGATACGTGGCGACGCTCTGGAACCTTCCGGTAACCGGATTCTCCACGCGGTGGCCGTCGGAGCTGACGCCTTGGGTTGCCGCGGCGCTCGCCGTTCTCGTCGCCGGCATAGCTTGGGGCCGCGGGATGCGCGCGGCCTTGAGTAGCGATATCGGTTCGCTACCGTCCGCGCGCCGGCTCGCCACGCTCGGGCTCTTGCTCGCGGTTCCGCCACTTCTCCTTCCCACGTTCCTGGTCCGGCCATGGGTCCCCTATCTCGTCGCCCTACCCGCGCTCGGAGCCTCCCTGCTTCTTGCGATCGGGCTGAGGCGTGCGTCGGTGGGCGTTGCCGTCCTGACCCTGGCGGCATTCCTCGTGATGGGTGCTTCGTGCCGCGGCGTCTCGCTGCCCGGCGAGCTCTCATGGACGGAGGCGGTCCTCGTCGACGCGAGCCAGGCGATTCACCGCGTGGAGCGAAACCTCCGCACGATCCGCCCATCGATTCCCCATGGAGCGCAGCTTTTGGTATCGGTCGCGGCGACCGGCACGCGTGGAATCAATTCCACGATCATCGACGGCCAGGCGCCGAGCATCTGGTACGACGACCCCTCGCTCAAGTCGGCGAGGCCGGAGCTACGTGGAGCAGGGTTTCGCGACGACCTTCTCTTTCGCGTCACGCAGGGACTCGACGTCGTGGAGATCGAGCCCGATCAGACCCTTTACCGCTCGACCGCCTCCTCTGTGAGCCCGTTCGACATCGGGCGGCCGATCAGCACCTACGCGCGCGGGGTGGCCGCTTCCGGTGACGTCGCCCGGTCGATCCGGATCCTCGAGAGGCTGGCCCGGCAGGATCAGGGCGATCTCCGATCGTACGACTTGCGATTGGCGGCCATGGCGGCGATCTGGAAGGGACAGAAGGGGGAGGCGGCGCGGCTTGTGGCGGAGGCCGACTCGATGCCGCGAGATGCGGCGCTCGATCAGATGGCGAAGGTATTCGGCGAGCCTACCGCCCGGCCCGACCTGGATTCCTGCGCCTACCAGGCCTTCGGCATCTCGACGGAAGACGCCGAGTCCATGCGCTTCCTGATGCGACTCTATCGCGACATGGGGTACGTGCCCCAAGAGGAGCACTTTGCCGCGCGCCTCCAGAGGATCGCGCCGGGCGATTCGGGGGCGGCGGAGGTGTTGCGCGCCAAGGGGGGTAGGCGGTAGTGACAACTTGGTGCCGGAGGGGGGAATCGAACCCCCACGGGATTGCTCCCACGGGATTTTGAGTCCCGCGCGTCTGCCAATTTCACCACTCCGGCGCCTTAACCCCTTGAATTTCTCGATGATAGCAGACCAGTCCGACCGACCCCAGTCCCCGACCACCCCATCGACCACAATTCCAATTGACAACAGGCCAGTCGTTTAGGCATAATACTTCCTGCAATTCGGAAGGCAACCCCCCGCCCGGAACTTTTCGCTCCTTCTAGCGTCTAAAGCTCTGACGACAGGGAGTGAAGTTCCCTGTAATTCGCGTCTCCCTAGATGGCTTGACCCGGCGTTCGCCGGTGGGTTTCACAAGGCCTCAACAAGTTATTTAGGCACGGTCTGCACGGGGAACTTCCATATTCATAGACGGGTGGCGGGGCTCAGGTCACGCCACCCGGTTTTCTTTGCCCTCAGGCCGGCAGCCCCTTGATCGCGACGATCGTTAGGTCGTCGTCCTGCTCCCGGTCCCGGAAGGCGCGCACGGTCTCCCAGATCCCGCGCACCACCGTCGCGGCCGACTCCCCCTTTCGGGCCCGGATCACCTCCCGCAGGCGGTCCTCGCCGAAGAAATCCCCTTCGGAGTTCATGGCCTCGGTCACGCCATCCGTATAGAGAACGAGTAGATCCCCGGCCGGAATCTCGACCTGGCGCTCCTTGTAACTCGCCGCCTCGAAAGTCCCGAGCAATGGCCCCGTCGAATCGAGAATCTCGAAGCGATCGGCGCCCGCCCGATACAGAAATGCCGGGTTGTGCCCCGCGTTCACGTACGTGTATCGGCGGTTGGCAATGTCGAGCACGCCGTAGATTGCCGTGACAAAGCGGTCCGGCTCCACGCTCTCCCAGAGGAGCTTGTTCACCTTCGCGAAGACCGTCTTGATCGCGTAGTTGTTTCGAATCTCCGCGATCAAGGAAGCGCGGAAGGAAGCCATGATCAGCGCGGCGGCGATCCCCTTCCCGGACACGTCGCCGATCACGATCCCCAAATGCTGGTCGGCGATCCGGATGTAGTCGTAGTAGTCGCCGCCGACCAGCTCCGAGGAGTAGTTCGCGCCCGCGATGTCGAAGTGCGGAATCTCGGGATTCCGCTCGGGCAGGAACGTCCTCTGAATCCGCTGGCCGATCGCGACCTCGCCCTCGAGGCGGCGCTTTTCCAGCACCTCCTCGTGGAGCCGGGTGCGCTCGATCGCCACCGCAGCCTGGGCGGCGAAGGCCATCAGCAGCTCCATGTCCTCATCCTCGTACGCCTCGGGCTCGTCCGATTCCAAGTTGAAGGCGCCGATCACCTCGGTTCCGATCCGGATCGGGGCCACCATCTCGCTCCGCGTCTGGTCGCGCGCGTTCACGTATCGCGGATCGGTCGTCACGTCCGAGACGATCACGCCCTGCCCGGTCTTCACGCTCCACCCGATCAGCCCCTTCCCGACCTTGAGCCGGACCGCATCGTCGCGCTCCGAGTCGTATCCCCGGATGGTCTGGCGCGTGATCCACTGCGTCTGCTTGTCGACGATGTAGATTCCGGCGGCGTCGTAGCGGACGACCTGGAAGACGAGATCGAGGATCTGCTCGAGGAGGCGGCTCATCTCCAGGCTGGCCGAGATCTTCGTGCCCAGCTCGAGGAGGAGCTGGTTCTGCACCCTCTCCCGCGTCGCCTCGGCGTAGACGCGCGCATTCCCCAGGGCGATCGCCAGCTGGATCGCCAGCTCGCCGAGGAACGCGACTTCTTCCTCGGGCGGCGGCACGCGGTCCAGCTTCTGGAGCACCGCGACGCCGAGCGGCTCCCCGCCGCGGCGGAGCGGTAGCGTCAGGATGCCCTGAAGGAGGGAGAGCGGACGACCGCCCCACTCGTCGGGGACGTAGAGCGCCTCGCTCAGCTCGGGGCGGTAGACCGGGGCCTCTTCCTGAAGCGCACGACCAGCAAACCCCTCGCCCACGTGGAGCCGAGGGCGGCGACCGACGACCGGCGTATTGGCCAGCGTCCACGGGAAGAGGAACTTGCCGCGGGAATCGAGAACCCAGAGGGAAAACTCCGAGAACGAGCCGGCGCCGATGAGGAGATCCCGCGCGCGGCGCGCGAGGGCATCCCGCTTCAACAGCGCAAGCTCGCGGGAGGCGCGCACGAGGAAGCGCAGCCGCGCCTCTTCGGTGCGGACGCCTTCGCGCAGCGTCGTTTCCCCGGTCATTGCTTCCGCCGCCGTCTCCTTGGAGGACGCGCGCCGGAGCCCTGCAGCTCCTTCCAGTAGGAGCGAAGCTCGGTCGGTCCCAGATGGTCCGCACGCCAGAGCGCGCGGAAGACCCGCTCGCCCATCGACGAGTAGGCGGGAGCCGTCCCGAGGGTCCGCTCGTAGACCCGGCGCCGCTCGGCCCGCGACATCGCCGGGAGCCCCCTGCGATGAAGTCTTCCGTCGATCCAGACGTTCCAGAGCTCGTTCAGCGCCTCGCGGTCGGCCTCCGGGTGATTCGAGAGATCGACGCCCGACTCGTGGTCGTCCTTGAGATGGCAGAGCTCGTGCAGGCACGCCTCCGCGAAGCTCCGCGGCGAGAATTGCTTTGAAGGAATGGGCGGAACTCCGGGGCGTCGGGACCAGGTCCGGGTCCAGGACCGGCGCCGCTCCCGCGTGACGAAATTCCCGAGCGCGAACCAGAGACGGGCGGCGCGGTGATCGTGCGTGTTCCACTCGATGTACGCGTGATCGTCCCGGTTCGACATGTCGACGGAGACATGGAGGTCGCGCACGATGCCCTTGAGCCCGAGCTCCCGGACGCATTCCCTCAGGGTTTCCTCCGCCGGCGAGCGGAGCGCGAAATCGGGCGGATTCCAGCGGACGTGAAGTCCTTGGTCCGCGGCCGTTCTGTCCATCGCGCGCTTTGTCGGCATCAGTGGGTCACCGCCCTGATGATGAAGTAGTTCAGGACCGCGATGCCGAGAAGGATCGCGATCGGTGTGAGTCCGAACAGGCTGCCCTTCTCCTTTGGCTTCGCCGCAGCCTCGCCGGTTTTGGGTTCTCCGGCGGCTTTCGATCCGGGCGGCGGTAGGAACTGGAGCGTATCGGGAAGAACCGATGACCCCTTCGGCTTGAACGTCGTGCCTGCGCCGGACGAATCGGCCGGCACGATCGAGGTCGAGTCCGACGGGATCGTCGACACCGAGTCCGATCGCGCGGCCGTCGACCCTGGCCTTGCAGTGGTCGAGTCGGTCCGTGCGGCCGCGGAATCTGATCTGGCGACCGTCGAGTCCTGCCTCGCGGTCGTCGAGTCGGCCTTCGCCACGACCCCGCTCGTCGAGGCACGGGCGCCGCCACCGTTGCGCGCGCCATACGCGACCGCAACGGCAAATACGAGGAGAAGCTGGAGGAGTCGCCACGCGGCGCGCCGACGCATCGGTTCTGATTTTAGACGACGCGCGTCCCGACGGCGACGCAAAGATTAGCGCTGGGCGAGGTAGGCTTCGAAGCGATCCGGGTTAAGAAGGATTCCGTCGCGGAAGCGGAGCGGAGGATCGAGCAGCTTGTAGTACCACCATTCTTCCGTGTGCCCCACCGGCATCAGAAGCACGCGGCTGGCCGGATACCCGAGGGCATCGAACACGGCGCGCATGTCGGGCGCTATGTGCTCGCTCCAGTATCTCAGCCGGATTCCGCGGAGAAGAAGCTTCTCCTGATGTTTGACGTTCTCCGACAACCATTCCTGCGAGCGCAGGTAGTACACGCTGTCGGCATCCATGTAGAGAATCTGGGACGGGCCGACCACGACAGGCGACCCTGGCGGCGGCCCCATTCCGGTCGCAGCCTCGGTAGGCACGGCCATCCCTAAAACGGCGATCAAAAGCCCGAAAAATACACCGAGAAGCAGAGCACGATGTCCAGCCATGGTGGCTCAATTATAGCCGATTCGAGGGAGCCTGTGAACTGCCGGAGAGTTCTAGAGGCGGTAGAGGATTCGCCCGCAATTTTGGCAATTTTCGAGCGTTACACCTGGAGTGTTCTTGGATGCTGAGGAAGTCGGAAGACTCATCCGGCATCCTTGGCAAACACTACGCTCCACCGAGACCACTACCCGGTCGAACCTTTGGCTCATCCGCTCGTAAGTTTGGAGGAGCCTGTCGTCGATCTGGCTGGCGAGCCGCCGTCGGGTCTTCTCTACCGTGCCCAGGTTCTCGAGGGCGAACCCGAGCCTCGCCTCTTGCCCGGCGAGCTTGGGATCGCGCGCCTCCCGAAGGAGAAGATCGATATCTTGCAGCCGAACCAGGGCATCGAGCTGCTCAGTCAGCGGCGGCATGGATCAGAACCTCCTGAACCGCCGCGAAGTCGGGCGCCTCTATGAGCCGTTGGCGTACTTTGGTAAGCCGGACGGCCCGAACGATGTCGGCAAGGAGCTTGAGGTAGATCGGGTCCTGCCCCGCGGACGGGGCGACGATCAGGAAGAAG
>VBOZ01000016.1:0-14399 GCA_005893305.1 Candidatus Eisenbacteria bacterium
CCTCCGTAGTGGAAGCCGGGAGCGGTATCGACGCGAGATCTTCGTGGTTCGAGGTGGACGGGCGGCGCGTACCGACCGAATGGGACCCCGAGGCGGGACGCCTGCGATGGCGGCCCGCCCGACTTCCGGGACGCGGGAAGCATGCACTCCTGATCATCGCGACGGATCGCAGCGGGAACGAGACCAGGACCCGACACTCGTTCTGAGAGCGCCGAGCGGGCCGGGGGCAGACCCCGCTTGCGCATCACGCTGGGACGGGCTACGTTCCGACCGATGACGCTATGGTCTGTGTCCGATCGCGCTTGGGCCATCCTTCTTGCCCGACTCATCCTGGGCCTCATCTTCGGAATGGCGGGCTGGGGGAAGCTGTTCCAGATGGGGGCTACGCAGCACGCGCATCGATTCTTCGTCGATCCGTACGCCGCGACTTGGATCCCGACGTGGCTTCTCTGGACCTTGGGACTCGCGATCCCCTACATCGAGTTCGCGGCCGGGTGGCTTCTGTTCGCGGGATTCTTAGTGCGGCCGGCGCTCTTCGCCTTGGGAGCCATCCTCGCGATCGTCACGTACGGACACCTCTTGAAGGACTTTCTGTACGAGTTCCATACCCACGTGATCCCGAGGCTCGCTCTGGTGCTCTTCCTGCTCGTCATGCCGCGAGGCGAAGACGTGGTGTCCTTGGATTACCTGATCTGGCGGCACTAGGTCCGCGGTCGGTCTCGACCTTGCGCGCCCCGCTTGTGCACCGATGATCAGCATCCGACCGGCTTCAAAATCCGACTTGGTGGCGCTCGGTCGCTTTGGCGCCGCGCTCATGCGCCAACACCATGCGTCCGATCCCCGCCGCTTCATCCTGACGGACCGACCGGAGGACGGATACGGGCGGTTTCTCGTCTCGCAGCTCGCGAGTCCAGACAGCCTGGTGCTTGTCGCAGAGCGCGAGAATGAGATCGTTGGGTACGTCTTTGCCGGAATTGAGCCCACGGCTTGGAGGGACCTGCGAGGCCCGTGCGGATTCATCCACGACGTTTATGTCCACGAGAGCGCGCGGCGCCAGGGCGCGGGACAAAGCCTTCTACGCGCGGCGATCGAATGGGCTCACTCGAGGGGAATGGCACAAGTCGTGCTCTGGAGTAAGGCGCACAACGATGGCGCGCAGCGCCTGTTCGCGAAGCTCGGTTTCCGCGATACGATGATCGAGATGACGCTGGACGGGAACGCTGAAGGACAATGATCTACCGCAAACTTTGGAAGCACGGATATAATGGGCGGCGTTTCCGGCGCGGCGTCCGCCGGAATCTTACCCTTGCTCCGATATTCGAATGCGGAGGTGCGACATGCTTCGACTAGCCAGTCTTGCCACGCTGATCGCAATCCTGCTCTTTGGCGTAGTAAACGCTACCGCAGCACCAGCGTCTGCGGAGGTTGGTCCGAGAGCTTCCCTACTTGTCTTCCATGTTCCGGTCGTTGGGACTGCGCCGGTCGTTCAAGTGGCTTCCAACTGGACGTTTCTCGGGTGCTGGACGCCGCGAAACGGAACCCCCTGCTCCGATGTATTCCAAGACCCCCAGGGCGGGCTTTGGATTTGCAAAGCGTGCGGCACCACCGGGAACCCAACTCCAGGCAAGTGCCGGCGAACGACCCAGGCCGAGCTGGACCGCGGCCTTTGGTGCTCGTGATTCACCGCCTCTTCTGATGAGGTCCGGCGCGACGCCCGCCGGACCTTCCCCCAAAAGCAGCAGCCGACCGCACCTTCTTCGCTCAGCCCTTGCCGTACTTGTCGTGGTGGTGCCACCAGACGCCCGTCTCGTTGCGCCCGCGTGGCGCACGGTCGAGCCACTGGTACATGCCCCATAGGCCGTCCACTCCGCGGGAATACGTAGAATAGGTGTGGTAGACGACGCCGTCCTCGAGCACGAACGCGCTCATGCCCGGCCTCTCGCGCATGTACGTGGCCGCGTCGGTTCCGCTCATGGTCGCGAAGACCATGGCCCCCTCGTCGCCTTCGCCCGGTTTCGACGCGCGCGCAGGCGCCGCCGGCTCGCGCCGATAGTTGTATTCGACGCCGCCCTTGCGCTGTGCCTCCTCGGTGAGCGAGACGTTGAAGTCGAAGTTGAAGTCGCCGCTGTGCGAGGACGCCCAGGGAAACGTCCAGCCCATCCGCTGCTTGAACGCCTGCAGTTTCGCGAGCGGGGCCCGCGAGATCGCGGTCATAGCCACGTCATGGTTCTCGAGATGGACGACGGAGCCGTTGAACCCGTCCGCGATCGACGAGCAGGACGGACAGCCCGCCTTGTAGTCGGGCCCGAACATAAAGTGGTAAACGAGTAGCTGCGAGCGCCCTCGGAAGAGGTCTGCCAGGGAGGCGCTCCCCTCGTCGGTCTCGAATCGATACTCCTTGTCGACCCGAACCCAGGGCAGCTCCTGTCGTCGCCGCGCAACCTCGTCGCTGCGGCGCGTTAGCTCCTTCTCCTCCTTCAGTAGCTTGAGTCGGGCCGCGAGCCACTCTTCACGTGTCCCGGTCATGTGCTTCGTCATCACTGTTTTCTCCTTCGGCACAGGCATTTCTCTCTCCTTTGTTGTCGATGTCTTTCTCGTTGTTCTTGCCGCGGAGCCTGCTCACGACCAGCGCGGCGATGCCGCCCGTCGACGTGGCGCCCGCGCCAATCCAGGCCAGGGTTGCGATACATTCAGGGCACATGGCTCCCAGGTCCTCCGGCTCCTTCAAATCGGCGTTGCCGCTTGATTCAGGAACGAGCGGCCCGCTCCGCGCCCTTCCGGACGCGCTCGTTCCACTGCGTCCAGCCTTTCTGCATGCCGGCCCGCTGGTCCTCCGGAATCGCTCCCATCGCGCTGTGCTTGAACGTGATGAGGGTCCCGCCGTCCACGGGCGCGAGGCGGTACTGTACGTTGTTGGCCGCCGCGAAGGACATGAACAGCGGGCCCGTGAATTCGAGCAGCGTCGGGCGCTTGATGGCCTGGACGTGTCCCCAGAGGTGTCCGTTGTCGTCGCCGAGATCCCGGTACCAGCGCCCGCCGGGCCACGCCTCGAGCTTCATGGGCATCGGTTTGTCGCCCTCCAGGGCGTGCTGCTGCCCGAGTTCCTCGAGGAGCGCGGCGAACGTCACTTCCAGGGGCGCATTGACGCGGATCTCCTCGGTGATGGTGACGATCAGGTCGTTGGTAGTTGCTGCAGGCATGACCATTGGAGCCTCCTTCATGTTTTTGGATGAACTCGCGATTCGGCGCGCCTCTTGATGCGGCGCAGTTGCTGCTGCCAGTAACGCTCGTACGCGCCCGCCCACTCGTGCATGGGCTTGATCGCCTCGGCGTTCGTTCGGTAAAACATCCGGCGACCGTCGCGGCGCGCTCGAACCAGATCCACCTCGCGCAGCACCCTCAGGTGCTTCGAGACCGACGGCTGGGAGAGGCCTACCGCGGCCACGACCTCACCCACCGAGCGCTCGGCGGGCGCCAGGAAATCGAGGATCACCCTTCGATGCGGCTCGGCGACCGCGTTGTATACGTCTGAGCTCGTGGCTGCTCTTGGCATGGCACTATTATATTCCTATATCGACATATGTCAAGATGCTGAATTCGGGGGGCGGATTCGGGAATTTCGGTCTCAAATGTCGGTCGAGCGGGTGCTGGTTTGTCGCTCGATTCTTGAGAGGCGGGCGCCTCCCCTACCCCTCCCGCTCCGCCTCCGCGAGAATGTCGTCCAACTTCAGCCCCTCGCCGGCGCGCAGGGCCGCTTCCACGTCGGCCTCGGAGGCCCCGCCCCGGATGTCCTCCCAAAACGAGCGGATGATGGCTGCGATCTCCATCTTGTTCGGATCGTGAGCCCTCGAGAATCCGATCCAGGCAAGGCCCTTCGGCCGATCGCCGCTTCGTATCCTGAGGATTCCGTAGAGAAGCGCAATCTGGGAGGGTGGAACGCCCATGCCCCGGAGGGTCTCGCTTGCCGTTCGGCACCAGGCACGGGCTTCGGCATCGCGCCCACCTCGCAGGCAAATCTCGGCGAGCGCGGCCTGACCGGAAGGCAAAATGGAGATCGCTCCGATATCCTTCGCGATCGCCAGCGATTCCTTCGCGGTGCGTTCCGCCGTCTCGAGCTCTCCGGTGGCGGCGTAGACACCCGCCATGTTTCCGAGCACCATGGACTCGTTGAGTCGATCTTCGCGCTCGCGATTGAGCCGGAGCGACTGCCCGAACGTAGTCATGGCCATCTCCATGTCGCCCTCGAGCTGGTAGGCAATGCCGAGGGAATTCAGTCCATGTGCCTCACTGTATTTGTCTCCCACCTGGCGCGCCAGCTGCACGCTCTCTTCGTGGTACTTTCTGGCCTCTCGTGGATTGGTCTGAACGGCCGCATTCCCCATCTGGCGAAGATTGAAGATCAAGGCACCCTTGTCTCCCAGCTTTCGAGACAAATCGAGCGCTTCGCCGACGTATTTCACCATCGTAACCTCGTCGCTCTGCCACATCGCGACTCTTCCCAGCTGGCCCAGGATGTTAGCCAGGAGGCGAGCATCTCCGGTCGTCCGGGCTTCCTCGAGCGCCGACTTCAAGATTTCCGCGGCTTTCGGGTAATGCCCCCGGATGCTCTCAAGGTTCGCGCGCAGGACCTCGATTCCGAGCCGCTGAACGGTGTGCTCGGAGCCTGTCAGAATCTCATGGGCCCGCTGAAGGAGCGTGGCTGCCTCTTCGTAGGTGGCCAGCTGCATGGCCCGCTCACCCGCCTTCGCCAGCTGGGCGGCCGCCAACGAAGCCTCTTCTGCGCGGCTGTAATGCTCGGCAACGAGGAGGGTGTGCTCTCCGGCGCGCTCCCCGCCGACCTCGATGAGCCAATCCCCGACCAGCTTGTGGAGGGCGCGCCGTTGGCGCGGAATCACGGTATCGTAGGTGACGTCTCGAAGAATGGCGTGGCGGAACACATACTCGACCGTCCCCGCGAACCCGGATTCCTCACGCTGAAGAATCATCTCACGATCACGCAGGTCCTCGAGCATCGCCTGGACCTCGGGCTGCTTCAGGCCTCCAGCCTCGCGGCTCAGGTGAATGGCCGCGGCGTCCCAGAAGATGCGACCCACCACCGACACCCGCTGCAGGAGCTGATATAGCTGGGGCGGCAGCGTATCGAGCCGAGCTTGAAGGACGCCCGTGAGCGTTGCCGGAACACGCACGGTGGAGAGCCGGGTGGTGTCGACCGACCAGGTCTGCTCCCCCTTGAGAATCACGCGATCGTCGATGAGGGCTTTGATCAGCTCCTCGATATAGAACGGATTCCCATCGGCACGATCGACGACCAGGTCCCGAAGCCCGGTGGGAACCTCGGGGACGTGCTTCAGGAGCTCCCGAACCAGCCTGCGGCTGGAGAGCTGGGAGAGAGGCTCGAGCTGGATGCGCTCGTGGAACCGCTGACCCTCGCCCCACTGCGGGCGACGCTCGTACAGGCTCGGCCGAGCCATGCAGAGGACGAACAACGGAAGGTCGGTGTTGTCGCGAACAAGGTTATTGAGGAGATCCAGGGATCGGTCGTCCGCCCAGTGGATGTCCTCGATGTGGATCATGACGGGATTCACCTTCGAAGCCGTCGTGAAGAGCTCCCCCAGGTAGCCCTGCGCCACCCGGCGGAAGGCGTCCCCATCCTTCAACGCCGACTCCATCTCCGGCTTGCTGGAAAAATCAAAGCCGACGAGCTGGCCGATGAAGTGTGCCTTTCGTTCGGAGCCCTTTCCCAAAAACTGCTCCACGCCCTCGACGAATTTCTCGTGCACGACGGAGAGGGGATCGGAATCCAGGATGCGGAAGCGGAACGAAAAGAGATCCCGCGCGAGCGAGTAGGGCTCCAGCATGGAGGGCTGCGTGGCGCGCGCCTGGAAGAACCAGACCGTCTGCTCCTGAAGGTCGGTCCAGTTGCTGAACTCGAAGAGGAGCCGGGACTTTCCGACGCCCGCCTCGCCGACGACCGTGACGACCTGCGTCTCTCCATCCTCGAGCGTCAGGGTCAAGGCTTCTTGCAACAGGCGCAGCTCGATCTCGCGCCCGATCATCTTCGTCTCGACACCCTCGATGCCTTGCGCCCGGAGGCGGAACGCGCGCGGCTTCACCTGGGTGACGACGTAGACCTCGATCGGATCCTTGCGCCCGCGGACGCGGAGCGGCTCTCCCTGCGTGAAGGTGAAGACCCCGCGGACCAGGGTGTAGGTTTCATGCGCAACGAGGATCCCGCCCGGAGGCGCGGCGTCCTTGAGCCGGCCGGCGAGCGTGATCGGCGCGCCGCTCGCGGTGTAGGTCCCGCTGTCCGATTCTCGCTCGAGAAGTACGGGGCCGGTCGTGATCCCCGCCGAGAAAGGAAGCGGGCTCTCGTCGGTTGGCTCCCACTTAGGTCCAAGCACTTTGCGCGTCTCGGCAAGGACCCGATCGCGCATGGCCAAGGCGGCCCGGATCGCGTTCTCGGAGTCGTCCTCGCGGGCCTTGTCTCTGCCCCACAGGATGAGGCCCGCCTCCCCGGTGTGACTATGCGTCGCGCCGGCGTGCCCCTTCGCGAGCTCGCTCAGCGCCGACCAAAGCGCGTCCATCGCGGAGCGAACGCGCTCGGCGTCAGACCCTCTCTCATAGAGCACCTCCGCCAGCTCCTTCAGGTCGATTGAAACGGCGGTCATTTGTCGCTGCTGATCGGACGGGGTGTCCGGGCCGGGAGTTTCGGGCCCGCCTTTCTGCTTGCGGAGCGCGGAGAGCTGGTCGACCGAGATGGTCTGGGTCATCGACTGGAGCGCCGTCGGCGCATCGCTAGGCTTGATCTTGAGCGCGCGGGTCAAAGACTCCACAAACTCGGTCGCAGTGGGAAATCGATCGCTGCGCTCCTTGGCCAGCGCCCGGGCGATGACCGTGTCGACCGCCTTCGGCAGGTCGGCGCCGCGCTCGCTCGCCTTCGGGATCGGACTGTTCATGTGAGCCAGAATCACCTCGAAACCGTTCTCGTGGTCATAGGGCGGCGAGCCCGTCAGGGCCTCGAATGCGATCACGCCGAGCGAGTAGATGTCGGCCGCCTTGTCGGCCACACCATCCGCGCGGGCCTGCTCCGGAGCCATGTAGCCGGGCGTTCCGATCACAAGCCCGGTGCCCGTCAGCTCCTTGTCCCCTCCCCCGGCGGCGCGCGCGATCCCGAAATCGGTGAGGAACGCGTTTCCCTCCCGATCGATCATCACGTTGGACGGCTTGAGATCCCGGTGCACCACTCCTTGCCGGTGCGCGTAGTCGAGCGCCCCCGCCAGCTGGCGAAGGATGTAGAGAAACTCGTTCCGCGGCACCTGGCCCTGCTGTTGCACCTGCTTCAGGGTGCCGCCCTCCAGGTACCGCATGACGATGTACGGCGGGTTGTGCTCGCCATCGAAGTCGTAGACCGGAAGAAGGTGGGGATGCTCGAGCCGCGCGATGAGGCGTGCCTCGCGCTGGAAGCGCTCCCGAAGCGCTTGATCGTGGAGAATGTTCGAGTGGATGACCTTGATGGCCACGTGGCGGTCCATGCTCGGCTGGTAGGCCCGGAAGACAGTCGCCATCCCACCCGAGCCGATTTCCTCGGTGATCTCGTAGGCCCGCAGCTTCTTCCCGATCATCGCGTGGAGATCCCTCGCCTCACTTTGGGAGTATCTGGATCAAGCCATTGTGCTCGAAGTCGATCTTACCTTTCCCCTGCAGCCTTAAATCAATGCCCATTCCTGGCGGAACAGTGCCCCCACGCCAGTTGAGCCCGCGCATAAAGGAGATGACGCTCGATTCTCCGTCTCCCGAGAGATAGAACTGACCTATGACTTCGATCCTGCGGGGATCAGCATAGTGGATTCTCAGGATGTCTTTGCCACTTTCCCGCACGAGAATCGTGTGGCGATCTGGCCTCATGGGCGAAACACCTGGCCCGCTGTACCAGACCACATTCTGCCTGATGCGAGCAGCGAGGCGAGGAGCCCGGATGGGAACCGAATGGGATCCGGCAACGTCACAGCTGACAAGCAATCCCGACGTGAGCGAGTCAAGGGTGAGAAATGGCTCATTGTCCACCGAAAGCACAAAGCGATCTGACGCCACGACCTGCACCCTGACGCCGCCAAGCAGCAAGGACATAGCGTTGGGAGCTTCGGAGTCTTTCCCATCGGGCTGATAGCGGATTGACGGCTCGATGGTGTGACGTTTCATGGTCTGGCGCAAACGCCAGCTTTCCGAGTACTTCCAGTGAACGTACTTCCCCCCAAGGAACGCAACGGCGATTAGGGCCAGGCTGGCTGCGGCTAGTTTCGCGGCGCTGCTCCACCGCCGAGAGGCCAAGCGATTTATTGCGACGCCGCCGAGGAGAACTCCAGCGATCAACAGTGCGAATTCGGGGAGAAACTCCGGGTTCATCGGCATCCCCACCCGATCAAATCATTCCATGCGGTCCGCCGGCATGTCCGGTGTCTCACCGAGGAATTCGACCCACGCCCTCTTCATGCAAGGGTAGTTCTTCGCAGCCTCTGCCAGATCGAGGAATGCATGTAGATTCTGCTCGAACCGCTGCTGCAGCCTGGCATCGGCGATGGCCTCCTCGGAGAGCGCCGTATGGGCCGCTGCCAGCGAGAACATGTCGGGGAAAACCCTGGCACCCAGGTGCTCCAGTGGAATCCGCAGCGCCCAAAGCCCACTCTTCCCACCTCCCATCGACGGCGAAGCCGACATCAGCAGCCCGTGGCGCTCATGAAACGGCTGTGGCCGGAACCGTGAGGCCCAGTCGATCGCGTTCTTGAGCAGCCCGGGCATCGATCCGTTGTACTCCGGCGACGCAATCACGAACGCGTCGTTTGCCGTGAGCCGGCGATTCAGCTCGAGCGCGCCCGGAGGGATGTCACCGCGAGCATCGACTTCCGGGTCGTAGGATGGGCCGTCGAACTCCTTCATCGAGGCGAGGTCGACCACGGCGCCGTGGCGCGACGCGTGCCGTGCCGCCAAGCGCGCCAACGCCGCGTTCACGGAATCCTTTCGGAGTGACGCGGCGAAAACTAGGACGCGGAGTCTCCGGTCTTCCACGGGAGGTCGTTCAGCCATCTTTGTGCAGCCCGGGAGCGACGTGAGTGCCGATCGCCTCGATGGCTTTCATTAGCTTGTCATGAGGCAAGGAGGACGCGTTCATTTGGAAGGTGATGCGGGAGATGCCTCCAAGCGCTTCGCTGTGTCGAAGGATCTTTTCCAACACTTCATCAGGGCTGCCGATCAGCAGCGCCCCATGGGGACCAAGCTGGGAGTCGAAGCCGGCCCGAGTAACCGGACCCCATCCGCGCTCCTTCGCGACACTGGCGATGGCGAGAGCGTAGCCGGGAAAGAAGTCGTCCGCCGCCTCTTTTGACGTCTTGGCCACATACCCCAGAGAATGAACTCCGACCTTCAACCGGTCAAGCGAGTGCCCCGCCTGCTGTCCGGTCTCCCGGTAAAGATCGATGAGAGGCCGAAAACGCCGCGGCTCACCGCCGATGATGGCGACCATCAGAGGCAGCCCGAGCGCGCCGGCGCGGGCGAACGATTTTGGTGTCCCGCCAACCCCTAGCCAAATCGGGAGCGGATTCTGGACCGGTCTGGGGTAGACGCCTTGGCCCGTCAGACGCGGTCGGTGCTTGCCCGACCACGTGACGTGCTCGTTCTCGCGAATCTTCAGAAGCAAATCAAGGTTCTCGGCGAAGAGCGAGTCGTAGTCGTCCAAGTCCAGGCCGAACAACGGAAACGCGTCGATGAAGGAACCCCGACCGACGACCATCTCCGCTCGGCCCTTGGAGAGGAGATCGAGCGTGGCGAAGCTCTGAAACGCCCGTACCGGATCGATGGCGCTCAGAACCGTCACGGCGCTCGTGAGGCGGATCCGCTGCGTTCGCGTGGCGGCTGCTGCGAGAATCATAGCCGGGGCGGAGTCGAGGTACTCGCGGCGGTGGTGCTCGCCGATCCCGAATACGTCCAACCCCACCTGCTCGGCATGCTCGATCTGCTCGACCAAATTTAGCAGACGTTCCGAGGCGCTGACCTTGAGGCCGCTCTCGGTGTAGGCCGCTGCGAAGCTATCGATCCCGATTTGCACCTAATCCCCCGCTTCGATATCGGAGTAGCGAGATTCTTCGTTCAGTCGCCTAGCCGGCAAGGCTACCCACCGCATTGCCAGGCATAACATCGATGAATCCGAATTGCCCGTCGCGGACCCGCTGCCCCGTCGTTACCGCGATTTCCGATCGAAACATGGCGCCCCCGAAACAGAAGGTGTGAAACTCGCCCCGTTCCCCGCACGGATCTACCCCCGGCGGGAGATCCTCCAGAAACGCGGTATCAAAGGTTCTCCCAAGGAACGTCTCTGGGAGTCTCTGCGTATCAACGCATGTGACCAGAGCCTTGAGACCATTCGCGAGCATCCTCTTCGCAAGATCAGGCGTTGACGAGGGTGTTCCCCACAGGGGAAACAGGGGCTCCACGCCGGTCCCCTTCAGCTGTCGAATACGATAGTCGCGGATATCCTCGAGGAAGAGATCGCCGAAGGCGATGTGGGTAACGCGCTGCTCGCGGGCCCGCGCGATCGCGCGTCCCATCTCGCGCTCGTAGATCTCATTCGAGCACGGCCCCGGAAGCAGCACGGGCCAGAGCGGCAGGTCTAGCTCCGACGCCTGTGCCTCAACCAGCTCCCGCCGCACCGCATGCATCGAAACCCGGTTGGCGCTGTCGTTGAAGGACGTCAGGAGAGCCACGATCTCCGTTCCCGGCTCGGTGCGAAGGCCGTGAAGCGTCCACGCGCTGTCCTTCCCGGAGCTCCACGAAAGCAGAACGCGGCGCTGATTCACGCTGCCTGCCGCTGCAAAGGTCTCATCCTAACCCACCTTCTCCGTCGCCGCAGGCCCCGCCGTAGGCGGCACTGCCTCGCGGTCCGCGAGCACGCGAAGGCGGCGCAGCATCCAGATCGCTCCGCCCAGGAGCACGAGCGCGCTCACGGACGTGGCGACGGGGGCGCCGAACCGCTGAGCGATCGATCCCGACACGAGCGCGCCGATTGGAGCCGTGCCCACGAACATGAGCGTATAGAGGCTCATGATGCGCCCGCGATAGCGATCCTCGGTCGAGATCTGGAGAAGAATGTTCGTCGTCGCAACGTAGAGAATCAGCCCAGACCCCGCCAGGAACGCCATCGCGAGGCTGAGGGGAAGCGCGCGCGACCAGGCGAAGATTCCCATCCCGATCGCGGCGGTAAAGAGGCCGATGAAGACGTTCCTGCGCAACGCCCAGCGATCGTGATTCCTGGTCATCCAGGCGGCCGATACCAGAGAGCCAAGCCCGAACGCCGAGACGAGGAGCCCATACGCCTTCGCGTCCACCTTGAGAATTTCGCGCACGTATACGGGGAGAAGAATCATGTACTGGAACCCCAAGCCCGCGGTCAGTCCCAAAAGCGCGAGCAGATTCCGGAGCGGTCGCACGCTCTTCGCGTAGCGAATCCCCTCCGCCATCGCTTCGACCGCCCGTTTTGCATTAAACCGGATTCCGGGCCTGGGCTCGAGATCCATCCGCCAGATGCTCGCGATCACCGCGATGTACGACACCGCGTTGATCCAGAAACAGCCGGCCTCACCGACGGTGGCCAGGAGAATCCCGGCGATGGCGGGGCCCACGACCCTCGCCGTGTTGAAGGCCGCCGAATTGAGCGCGATCGCGTTGGAGAGATCGTCCTTCCCTGCCAGCTCCACGACGATGGACTGCCGGACCGGGAGGTCCAACGCGTTGATGGTGCCGAAAACGAACGCGAGCGCGAGAACCATCCAGGGCTTCACGACCCCGGTCGAGACCGCCGTCGCGAGCAACGCCGCCTGTAGGAGAAACGCCGATTGAGTGATGAGGAGAAGCTTTCGCTTGTCCACCGAGTCGACGATCACCCCTGCCCAAAGGGAGAGCAGGAGCACCGGGAGGAACTGCATGAAGCCGAGCACTCCCAGCATGAGGGCGGAGGAGGTGAGGCGATGCATGAGCCAGCCTTGGGCCACGCTCTGCATCCAGGTGCCGATGAGGGAGACGAGCTGCCCGGTCCAGTAGAGGCGGAAATTCCTGTGTCGTAGTGCGCGAAAGGTGGTTCCGAGGTGGCCCCGGATGGTGGTCAGAGGCATGGAGCCCCAACGTTACCATGTCTCCCCTGGCGCGCGGCCGGGCTCATCGGGACTCCGCCCGGATTCCAAGGCGGCGACTCAGCTCCAGAACTCTTGCCCGCGGCCACGCGTCGTTTGGATCGGCGAGTGACGCACGTCTGTAGAACGCGATGGCCTCCTCCGGACGACCTTCCGACTCGCGCAACGCTCCCAGACCGAGAAGCGCCCCGACGTACTCCGGCTTGATCGCCAAGGCTTCCTGGAACGCTCGCTCCGCGGAGTCGGGATGGCGCGAATCCGTCTCCAGGGCGCCAAGGTCTGCCCAGGGCTCCGGATCGTCCCTCCGCTCTTCGATCGAAAGTAGGTAATGGCGGCGAGCCTCCTCGAGACGACCCTCCAGGTGAAGAAATCCCGCAAGCGTAAGTTCCGCGTCCGCGTTCATCCGCGCCGGCATCGGACCGGCCCCGAGGTTCGACAGCGCGTAGAGTCCAAGAACGCCCGCCATGGCGACCGCTCGGGCCGACCGCCTCGTTTCCCCGAGAAACCAGCGAACACCTAACGCGGCAAAGATCGCCAGGTAAGGCACCATCGGCACCCGATACTGGGCGGTAATGAAGAACGCCACATTCGCGAGGGCATAGATCGCGACGATCCAGGCCAGGAGTGGCGCCCGCTTCCAGGCGACCGCCAGCCCCAGGAGCGACAGCGGAACAAGGACCCCGAACGGAAACGCTACTCCGGGTACTTTCCAGAGCAGCACCGAGAGGACGGGCGAGTAGGCGCGTGCTGGGTAGATTGCTTGATTCCGGAAGATCTCGTCTCCCCCAACGAGAAGCCGGACCTTTCGCAGCTGGAGCCGCAGGAACGCCACGGGATCCTGCCGGGCCCATTCAGTGACTTTGCCGGCGAAATAGTTCGAGGCGCCCGCCTTGGACGAGATCCCATGGCGCACCGGTTCGGCAGTGAGATCTTTCCATCTGGCGTCGGGGCGCACCGCGACGACCTCGTCGTAGCGTGGATTATTCCCGATATAGAGGTTGACGCCCCCATTCGACGAAATCGGGATCAGCTCGCCGCCCCTTACGAAATTTCGGATCGTGGCCGGTGCGATCGCGAGCATCGCCCCGATCAGACACCACGGAGCGAGACGCCGCGCGAAAACGGCAAGGACCGCGACAAATACCAGGGACGTCGCCGTGACAAGCGAAGCGAGCCCCGCTACCGCCCCCGCCGCAAGCCACAACAGGCGAGATCGCTCCGCGCCACTGGCGAGCAAGGCTAGGGCCACGGCGCCGAGCTGGAGCGCTACGGTGAGGGATACGCTCAGAAGCTCCCCGTCGAAGTAGATAAGCGTCCCATAAAGCGCGACCGTGGAGCCGGCCGCGAGGCCCACGCTGCGCCCGAGCTGCCTGGCTCCAATCCAGGCCGTGAGCACGACAGCGAGCGCGCCCAGGACGGCCTGAGCCACGCGTGGTGCGAGGAAGTTCACACCCCCCACGGCCCAGTAGATGAGCCCCAGGAAGTACGGATATCCCGGAGGTTGCCAGAATATCCTGTCCGGATGCCCGCCGCCGGACGCGATCGACTTTGCGTCTTGGTGGAACGTGAACGCATCGACCAGGGGATGATCGAAATACGGGCTATGACGCATGGCCAGGACGTGAGCCAGGCGGAGCGCGAGCGCGAATGCGAAAAGGAGGAGCGTGTCGGAGACTTGGAGCTCGGGGCCCGATGAAGAGGTCCTGTTGGCTTGCCTCACCCTTCCCATCCTACGGCATTCGGGCGCAGCACGTTGACACCGCTCGCGGCCGCGACTCGGCGCAGGCCAGCCTGCGGCCGCTCTTCGCGAATTCAGCGGCACGGATGACCGGCGTGTATGTGGGCGCGGCTAGGGCATCCTGCAGTAACAGTAGATGAACTGCTGCTCGGTGCCCCAGGGGGTGACGTGCTGTTCGGTCCGGCTCGAGATCTTCCGGAAGCTTCCGCCGAATTCAGCGTGGAGTTGATCGGGACTGTATCGGACGACATCCAGACCGCTGCACTTTTCCGGTCCGGCAGGGCCAAATGTGGCTACGACGATGTGCCCCCCTGGCTTCAGGCTGCGTCGTACCGCGGAGACGTACCGCTCGCGCGATTCCGCATCGACCAAAAAGTGGAAGACGGCCCGGTCGTGCCAGTAGGCATAGTGGCTGGGTAGCAACTTGGCGCTAGTGATGTCGGTGTTCATCCATTTTACTTTCCCGCCCCTCCGACCAAGGCGAG